>JBBDJK010000110.1:0-2839 GCA_040879905.1 Balneolaceae bacterium
AACTGACGGTTTTAAGGATTTTTATATCGAACTCACGTTTATACGTTTTGGGGGCTTCGAAAAGAAACTCTGTTAAGAACAACTCGATCTATTACATGAAATGAAAATTTTCGGATTAACTCTTTTTGTCGTTCTCTTTACGGTTCCCTCTCTTATTTCCCAGGATACGGGAAGTGGTCTCGATTTTTTAAATATCGGCCCAAGTGCAGGAGCACTTTCACTTTCAGAAGCAACTACAGCAGCTTTATACGGTCCTTCATCTATTTATTCGAATCCTTCACTTCTTGTATGGGATCAAAGAAGTAGTGTTGAAGCTAATTATACGTTGTGGATCTCTGATGTCAATAATCAATTTGCCGCCTTCAATTTTATTAAAAATCATTTTGCTTATGCCTTTGGCGTCTATAATTCAAGTTCTGTTGGTTTCGAAGCAAGAGATTCACCGGGAAGTTCAGCCGGATCATTCTCGGTTGGGTACCTCTCATTTGCTGGGGCCCTGGCTTATCACAAAGGACCCTTTGCAATCGGGTTTACGGCACAATATCTAAGGGAAGAAGTTTTTCAGTTTATTGCGAATGGTTATGCCATCACCGGTGGTGTTTCTGCACGGGTTTTGGATGATCGGATTACCGCCGGTCTATCTGTGAATAACCTGGGAAAAATGGAAAGCCTGGATCAACAATCCACCCTGTTGCCATCCAGCCTGAATATGGGCCTTTCTGTGGATATCATTGAGTTTACATCATCCGGATTGAATGACCTGCCCATACTCGTATCATTGATCGGCGATTGGAAAAAACCGATTGAAGAGCGCACGGTCACAGATCTTGTTGATTCTGACCCGAAAGAGGGAATTTTCACTGTTGCAGCCAAGATCAATGCAGGTGACCTCATTCATATACAATCCGGTTATCGTTTTGGCCCCACAGAAAGACCCTTCAGTGTCGGGATGGGTTTAATCATTGATCCCATTCGTGTAAATTATGCATTGGTTCCATTTTCTACCGGCTTTGGAACCGTTCACTCATTTGGAGTTCAGTACTATTTTTAGTCAGTTTTAATAAATTCTCAGTATATGAATCGACTTAAAGATGAAAAAAGTCCCTACCTGATTCAACATGCAGAAAATCCGGTTGATTGGTATCCATGGGGAGATGAAGCATTCGAATTGGCAAAAAAAGAGGATAAGCCAATTTTTTTGTCCATCGGATATGCCACATGCCACTGGTGTCATGTGATGGAACATGAGAGTTTTGAAGATGATGAGGTCGCACAGTTAATGAACGACGTGTTTGTAAATATTAAAGTGGATCGTGAAGAGAGACCCGATATTGATCACACTTATATGACCATCTGCCAGATGCTCACCGGTCACGGTGGCTGGCCTCTCACCATCGTGATGACCCCTGAGAAAGAACCTTTTTATGCAGCTACTTATCTCCCTAAAACTTCACGTCCCAACCATATAGGTTTGATGGATTTTATACCGGCAATCCATAAGGCCTGGATAAATGATCGTGAAAATATCCTTACATCGGTAGACCGAATCAAAGAGGGTTTTAAAAAAACATTAGATTTGGGTAAAAGTGTAGAGAGTTTGACAAGTGAGGTTTTCAAGACTGCACGGAACTCACTGGCTGACCGGTTTGACAACACTCATGGTGGTTTTGGCACAGCCCCAAAATTTCCCTCCCCTCACAATCTTCTTTTTTTGATGAATCATTTCCGCTCGGAGCACAACCCGAATGATTTGGAAATGGTAAAACTCACACTCAAAAAAATGCGATTGGGAGGTTTGTGGGACCATGTAGGTTTTGGCTTCCACCGCTACTCCACCGACCCACAGTGGCTGTTGCCCCATTTTGAAAAAATGTTGTACGACCAGGCAACACTGTTGTTAGCTTACACAGAAGGCTGGAAATTGACACATGAACCCCTCTTTCGCCAGACTGCATTCGAAATTGTAGAGTATTTGAATGACTGCCTTTCATCACCAGATGGTGCATTTTACTCAGCCGAAGATGCAGATAGTGAAGGTGTGGAGGGAAAATTCTATCTGTGGGAGGTAAATGAAATAGGTCGAATTCTGGATAAAAAGGATACTGAAGAGTTTCTCAATTTATACCAAATTGAAGAGAACGGAAATTTTCAGGATGAAGCTACTCATCAAAAGACAGGAAAAAATATTCCGCATCTGATTGAACCAGTGCCGGATTCAAAAAAACAGGTCATCCATAACATACTCTCCACTCTTAAAGCAGAACGTGAAAAACGAATTCGTCCCCTGCTGGATGACAAAATCCTGACCGACTGGAATGGACTTACGATTGCAGCACTTACAAAAGCCGGATCTATATTTGATGAATATAGATTTGTTGAACAATCAGAATTGGCATGGTCTGTACTTCAAAAAAATTGCGTGAATCCGGACGGAACATTACGTCATAGATTGAAAGATGGAGATGCCTCCATCGATGGGATGGCTGATGATTATAGCTTTTGTATTTTTGGATTGATTGAACTCTACCTGGCTACATTTAAACCGGATTATCTTGAGACTGCATTGAATTTGCAGATGACATTTGATCAACTTTTTTATGATACCGAATTTGGTGGATATTACTTCACAGCACAAGATGCAGATCCACTTCTTGGGAGGCAGAAGGAGATATATGACGGAGCCATCCCTTCGTCAAATTCTGTAGCAGCTTTAAATGGGTTCAGATTATCTGCTTTAACATCAAAACCTAAATATGCTGATCAATCATATAAACTTTTTGAAGCATTTTCAGACTCGATACAAGATGCACCATCCGGTTATTCATTTGCATTGTATTCA
>JBBDJK010000110.1:2939-5427 GCA_040879905.1 Balneolaceae bacterium
ATTTTCAGACTCGATACAAGATGCACCATCCGGTTATTCATTTGCATTGTATTCATACCAATCATACATCGATCACTCAACAGAAATCATTATTACTGCACCGGAATGGAATCAAAAACTTGAAAATTCAATCCGATCGATCCGAAATGTCACTTCGGTTGGGACGGTCATAATGGTAAAAACGAAAGAGTGGGAGAAAAAACTAAACTCAATCAACCCCCACCTGGAAAATTATCCAATTGGAGATCGTATCACGTTTTACATCTGTACTAATTTTGAGTGTAAGTCACCGGTTTATGAAATAAATGAAGTCATTAAATTGTTGAAGTAATCATAATGAGTAATCAATATCGAAATCTACATTTTTAACTCCCGTCAAGATAACGATGTTAAAAAAATTTGGGTATCTATTTATAAGTTATAGAGAATTCCGAAGTCTTAATGTGAAGTTTTGAGTTATGAGTTTTGAGTTTTGAGAGCTGAGAGCTGAGAGCTGATAGCTGATAGCTGATAGCTCAAACCCCTTATCCCAAACATTCTTTTTTGAAATTATTTATTGCCTATATTTAAGTAAATCATCTAACTATCTACCTTAAAAACCAACAAAACATGTTATGAAAAAAAATGAAAATGGAACGGTTACTTACAGTTGTAAAAACCGAATAGGTACCATCGAATTTTATCACCCAAAAGGTAATTCACTCCCTGGTAGTTTACTTCAGAATATTGCAGATACGATTACATTGGCAGGAGAAGACGAGAATTGCAAAGTGATCATATTCAAAAGCGCAGGTGAGGGGGCATTTTGTGCGGGTGCTTCTATTGATGAGCTGCGTTCAATTAAAAACCTGGAACAAGGGAAAAAGTTTTTCATGGGTTTCGCGCACGTAATCAACGCAATGAGAACGTGCCCGAAGATGATCATTACCAGGGTTCATGGTAAAACCATTGGCGGAGGTGTCGGGTTGGTAGCAGCGTCTGATTTTGTGATTGCAGTACAAGGATCTTCTGTCAAACTGAGTGAACTGGCACTGGGAATCGGACCCTTTGTCGTTGGCCCGGCTGTTGGCCGAAAAATTGGTGTATCTGCATTTTCAACCCTCTCTATTGATGCAAATACATGGTATGGTTCCGACTGGGCACACGACAAAGGATTGTACAACAAAGTAGCCACCTCTATAGAAGAACTCGATGAGTTAATCGAAAAATTGTCCGGTGATGTAGCAAAAAGTAATCCGGATGCACTCAGACATCTCAAAGAGATTCACTGGCAAGCAACCGGACATTGGGACGCAACCCTGGAACAAAGAGCCGAAATAAGTGGCAAACTTGTTCTTTCTGACTATACCAAAAAGTTTATCGAACAGTTTAAATAGTCATTGAATTCAACATCGCTACGTAATGAGTCCTACATATTTTGATTCAACTGTACCGTTCTGCTTGATCTGCCGATGCTGTTGAAGGTTGAAAGATGTATGATCTCTGACCCGGATACATCAACGGGTCCATCATAGATGGGTGAGTCTTCATCAGGAATGGATCCGTCTGTTGTATACCGTATTTGTAATCCCGGAAAATCACTATTTGCATGAAGTGTTCTTTCTAAAATGATGGCTCCCGGTGGTGGAATACGGTATCCAACCCCACCATATCTCTGATCCAATCGTTTCAACTCAAAATGTCCCAACCGGTTTGCAAATTCATTCCATGCAATATCCCGATTTGCAAACATTTCAGACTTATCGAAACTTAAACTCCAGTCTGCATCCCCCACCCAAGCACGTTCAGCAACCCCTAAAAGCCTTGGGAAAATCATATAGTCCATCCTCCCCTCCCGATTGACGGTTTCTGTCCATAACTGTGCTTGTATCCCCAATAAATTCTCCTTGGCTGAATCAAGTAGGGGTATGGCGTCATCATATCGGTTTTCAGGAATTGGGTTTCCATAATTATCCTCCACTGCGTTTTTATACAGATCAAATGGGATAAATGAGTAAGGTTCTTTCGTGGTAAACATCGACGCCCAATAAAATCCGGGCTCTTCCCAATCCTTATTATATGTCATATCCAAATAGAACGTGGATGCATGCGACATCACCACCCGATACCCCATATTCGCAAGTTCATACGTATAATGTTCTGTCCCGGAGCCCCATATATTCGACCAGACATGTGGGCTTACATTTCCCGTAAATTGTGGATTGGGAACATGACTACCATCGTCAGGATCTTCTATAAACACAACCTCTTCCCAGCCGGCCATCTTTAATCCGCGATTCAGTAATTTTTGGTTCAAACGGTCGAAAAAGGTTGATTGCAATTCCCTTACATCATCCAAACCCTCCTCTTCCATAACCGATGAACAAGCCGGTGACCGTTCCCACACCCCAACAGGAACCTCATCACCCCCTACATGAACTGTATGTAAGGGAACATCTGCCATTTCATGCATGAGAACCAACTCGTCTATGACCAGATCTAAAAAACG
>JBBDJK010000110.1:5527-21460 GCA_040879905.1 Balneolaceae bacterium
CATCTGCCATTTCATGCATGAGAACCAACTCGTCTATGACCAGATCTAAAAAACGATATGTAGATTCTATACATACATTGATCACATTATCATTAAAATTCTGAATGGACAAGTATTCAGATTCATCACCCTCTTCAACCAAACGATACAGATTTGCTTCTTCATCATTTCCTTCGCGTAGAAGTCGTTCTGTGCGAGCTTCCATCGCAATAATTGCAGCTCTTGCGTGGCCGGGAACATCTATTTCCGGTATAACTTCAATGTGCCGTTCTGCTGCATATCTAAGTATGTCGATATATTGATCCCGACTATACCATCCACTTCCAAAAGAGCTGCCGGGTGTTGGATCCGGTCCCGATCCATACGAAGGAATCAGATAAGCAGATTCAATTTCTGTATGGCCTCTTCGGCCACCAATCTGAACCAGTTCGGGAAGCGGATCGATAGCAAGCCTCCACCCTTCATCATCTGTCAGATGAAAATGGAAACGGTTCATCTTATACATTGCCATGAGATCGAGCAACTGTTTCACATCGTTCACTGACTGAAAATTTCTGGCAACATCCAGATGCATACCCCTGTATGGAAATGCAGGAGTATCTTCAATATGAACCGATTGGATTTGAAGTTCCTCACTTTCCCTGTTTTCAATCAACGCTTTCAGGCTCTGTATTCCATAAAACACTCCTTTTGAATCATTTGCTGAGATAGTAATCTGTTCAGGAGTAACATCCAATCGATACGCTTCATCACTATCCAATCTTTCATAAATCTGGTCCAGCACAATCACAGGATCATCCGATTCATTAGGCAGTAATACTGTATTACTGATCATTCCAAAAGATTGCATCAGATAATCTGATAAGTATTCTGCTTCAGCAATGAATAGTGCATGATGAACTACGGGAATCTCTCCTGAAAATTGAAAAACCCCTACCCCTTCATGTATCGAAACCGGTGTGGGTGTTATTTTGTTGATTTGTGAATATTCAAGTTGAGTTAATGCATCATTCCGATGGAATTCCGATTCAGCCGTAGGAACCCTTAATTGATCATCAGGGCTCCGTTTTGTCTGTTCATCTGAAATAAATGGCAAAACCTCAATTTCTTCCACATTTTCAATGCGTTGATTATCGAACACAAAGTAAAATCCTTGAGGAGCGTCTCCCTTTTTAATCTTAAAATGGTGTCCGGAATAAGGTATGGATAGTGACTCTCCAGATTCGAGGGGGCGAAATAGTCTCGTCGGTTCCAGTTTAAAAAAATCACCATTGATGTGTGAAACCCGGAATTGATCCGGAAAACTTTCCGGTACAAGCATCCTTATGGAATTAAAATAGAGCGCCCAACCCGAAGCCGGTAATAGATTTTCACTGTTATTTTGCAGATGAATGATCGCTTGAAAAGTACCCTCCTCTTGTATATTCGAAACCAGCTCCCATGTGATTTCATAAGATGATGTCTCTATTTGTAACAGCTCATCTTGAACCCTTTCACCGGATTGGCCACAACCGCTTAAGATCAGGATTAAAGATAATGTTAGATATATCTGAATAGATTTTGTCATAGTTCTTTATTTTATAAATGTATTTGAACAATTGAACAATTAAACGGAACCACTCATCCCCTGAACAGAGTCATAGGTTATATATTATATGTCATATATTGATGAATAGTGAATCACGATTCGGATTTTCAATTGTTTAGATCATTAATTTAGTAAAAACGTCTTATATTTCAGTAAATTAAGCTTTGGTACTTTAACTTCCATTTTTTTAACCGGAAAATTCAGATTTTGTCTTTTGGAAACGATTCCAATCCTTAGTAAATAGTTTAAATTGTATATTTACATCTATTCATTGTAAACGATCAATCTCAACAACGATCTTATTCTAAATGTCTATCATCAGCAAACAATCGGACCCTTTAAATCGTCGCGATACCTATTACGAAAAAATTCCAACTGTCATTTTTAAAGATAACTCTGAAGCTTCAAATGTCATTGCTAATGAGATTGCATCACTCATTAAAGCCAGAGAAAAAGAAGGGAAAAATACGGTTTTAGGTTTAGCCACCGGTTCAACCCCGGTTGCAGTCTATAACGAATTAATACGTTTGCATGAAGATGAAGGGCTTAGTTTCAAGAGTGTAATCACATTTAATCTGGATGAATATTATCCTATTTCGCCCGAATCTTTCCAGAGTTACGTTCGATTTATGGACGACCACCTGTTCAATCATATAGATATTCCAAAAGATCAGGTTCACATACCCGATGGATCGATTGATGAGGAAGACGTCCATGAATATTGTGAAACGTATGAAAAGATGATCGAGGAGGCAGGAGGAATAGATATCCAACTATTGGGCATCGGCAGAACCGGACATATCGGTTTTAATGAACCCGGCTCCAGACCCGACTCACCAACGAGGTTAATCACCCTCGACAAAGTAACACGAAAAGATGCGGCCAGTGATTTCTTTGGAGAAGAATTTGTTCCAAGAAGAGCTATAACCATGGGGGTAGGCACCATTTTAAATTCAAAAAAAATCTTTTTGATGGCATGGGGTGAGGGTAAATCAAGCGTCATCAGAGAAACCATAGAAGGTGATGTAAAAGAGAGTATCCCTGCCACGTATCTGCAGAATCATAAAGATACAACGGTCATATTGGATGAAGCCGCCTCGGCAAAATTGAAAAGAATTAATACACCCTGGCTCATTGGTCCGTGTAAATGGGATGATAAACTTACCCGGAAAGCTGTCGTTTGGTTATGTCAGAAACTGGACAAACCGATTCTGAAATTAACCGATGAGAATTACAACGAAAATGGAATGGCTGACCTGATCACAACGAATGGTCCTGCCTACAATATTAATATCAGAATTTTTAATGAACTGCAACACACCATCACCGGATGGCCGGGCGGGAAACCGAATGAAGATGATAAATACCGCCCAGAAAGGAAATCACCATTTCCCAAACGGGCTTTGATATTCAGCCCGCATCCCGATGACGATGTCATTTCTATGGGCGGTACATTGATACGATTGGTTGATCATGGTCACGAAGTTCATGTCGCCTATCAAACTTCCGGTAATATTGCGGTTTTTGATGATGATGTCGTTCGTTTTGCTGATTTTGTGATCGACTACTCAGAGGCGTTTGGAATGAAAGAGCAAAAAGCCGAAAAACTTTTTCGGAAAGTAAATGAGTTTCTGAAAAACAAAAAACCCGGCCAGGTAGATTCTCCTGAAGTTAAGATGATCAAAGGATTGATTCGCCGTGGAGAAGCCAAAGCCGGCGGACGTTATTGCGGAGTACCGGATAAAAATATGCACTTTATGGATTTACCTTTTTATGAAACCGGTAAAGTGAAAAAGAATCCAATCGGTGAGGAGGATATTCGACTCACTGT
Source organism: Balneolaceae bacterium (assembly GCA_040879905.1). Taxonomy (GTDB): domain Bacteria; phylum Bacteroidota; class Rhodothermia; order Balneolales; family Balneolaceae; genus Rhodohalobacter. Next base: position 8,947 of record JBBDJK010000110.1, read on the forward strand.
AGAGTTGTTGCGCAAAGTGAAACCTCATCAGGTTTATGCGGCCGGTGATCTGTCAGATCCGCACGGAACGCACCGTGTCTGTCTGAAAGCTGTTCTTGAAGCATTGGACGTTATTAAGAACGACGACTGGGCTAAAGATTGCTGGGTTTGGCTCTACCGCGGCGCGTGGCAAGAGTGGGATGTAAATGAGATTGAGATGGCCGTACCCCTCAGTCCCAATGAATTGATAAAAAAGAGACGAGCCATTTTCAAACACCAATCTCAAAAAGATCGCCCCCTCTTCCCCGGTTCAGATACACGTGAGTTCTGGCAACGTTCTGAGGATCGTAACCGCGGCACCGCCGAAACGTACGACAGTCTGGGTTTAGCCGAGTATGAGGCGATTGAGGGGTTTGTCAGGTATCATTTTTAACGTATCATTGCTGATTTTAATAGTTCATTCATTCTCTGCTTACCGATTACAAATTGCTATTATATCGATCCTTTAATAGATTGTATGAACAATTGAACAAGACATCTACCCTTGAATCAACCCGTACCAAAGTATTACAAAATTTACGAGCAGCTTCTAAATGAGATTCAGAATGGAGCCTATCAGGACGATAATCTGTTTCCCAGTGATACTGAACTTGTTAAAAAGTTCAAAGTAAGCAGGGGTACAGTACGGGAAGCGATAAAATTACTCTTCCAACAGGGATATCTCGTAAGAAAACAAGGTAAAGGTACATTTGTCACCTATCGAAAAATTGAGCAGGATCCGGATAAGTTAATCGGTTTTACCGAACTGATGAAAAAACACAGTTTGAAACCATCAGCTAAGGTCATTAAAAAAGAGATCCTCACACCGACAGCCAATATTACACATCTGATGAAACTAAAACCGGGCGGACAGGTTGTCAGATTGGTCAGAATTCGATATGGAGATGATCAGCCGTTGATCATCGAACGCTCCTATTTCAATTACGATCTTTTTGAACCCATTTTTCAGATGGATCTGGAAGTAAATTCAATCTTTGAACTCTTGCACAAAAAAACCGATACCAAATTGGGGAATGCCTTACAGCGTATCGAGGCGATCAGTGCAGGAAAAGAGGAACATGAGTGGTTGGAGGTTGATTTAAGAACTCCCCTATTGTTGATTAAACGGCTCATAAAAACCAAGAATGATCAGATCTTCCAATATTCTGAAGATGTCTACCGTAGCGACCGTATTAACTTTACAACACAAACGGTTCCTTATGATCCCGATATCGGAGTCAATCCACTTCCACTGAATTTAACAGATCACGATTGGTTCTAAAGGATCTAATTCAAATACCAATCTCGTTAAATTCGTTTAAACAGAATAGCTTTTTTGCTGTAAATGATTCATTTTATTCTGATGTAACCTACTCTTAAAGTTGACAATTTAACTCCAATTTTGCATCTTTAAGTAAGGTTGTATAGACAACCAAACAAGAACGAAATCTACCCGATATGTCTGATAAATTTATCTTAGCCCTCGACCAGGGGACTACCAGCTCCAGAGCCATCGTTTTTAATCATCAAGGCGAAATCATAGGTACTGCCCAAAAAGAGTTTAAACAGATCTATCCTAAAGCCGGTTGGGTTGAACATGACGGGCAAGAAATCTGGTCAACACAGGCCGGAGTCGCCGCTGAAGCGATTAGCGCTGCCGGATTAAATGGTGATAACATGGCAGCCATCGGAATCACCAATCAAAGGGAAACGACGTTGATTTGGGATCGTAAAACGGGTAAACCGGTTTATAATGCGATCGTATGGCAGGATCGAAGAACTTCTGATTACTGTGATGAGCTTAAAAAAGAGGGGTACACCAAACGAATCATTCAAGAAAAAACCGGGCTTCTACTCGACTCCTATTTTTCAGCTACTAAAATTAAATGGATTTTGGATCATGTGGATGGCGTCAGAGAAAGAGCCGAACGTGGTGAACTCGCATTCGGTACGATGGATACCTGGATTATCTGGAATTTCACAAGAGGTGAAGTTCATGTAACTGACGTAACCAATGCTTCGAGAACAATGATCTATAATATCCACTCTTTGGAATGGGATAAAGAGCTCCTGGAACTGTTTGATATTCCGGAAAGCCTGTTACCGGAGGTCAAATCATCCAGTGAAATTTATGGGACTACCAAAACGACTATATTTGCCTCAAAAGTACCGATAGCCGGAATTGCAGGCGATCAACAGGCGGCCCTCTTCGGTCAGAGATGTATTGAATCGGGTATGGTGAAAAATACGTATGGAACCGGTTGTTTTATGGTGATGAATACCGGAGATAAACCGATCAAATCTGACAACAACCTTCTCACCACAATCGCCTGGCAAGTTGATGGTAAAGTCGAATATGCTCTTGAAGGCAGTATTTTTATCGCAGGGGCGGTGGTGCAGTGGTTGCGCGATGAACTGGGCTTAATACGTAAATCGAGTGATGTTGAAAAACTGGCATTAACGGTTGATGATAATGATGGGGTCTACCTTGTCCCCGCATTTGCAGGACTTGGAGCCCCTCATTGGGATCAGCATGCAAGAGGTACCATTGTCGGGCTCACCAGAGGTTCTAATGCCGGACATATTGCCAGAGCCGCATTGGAAGGTATTGCTTATCAGGCAATGGATGTGTTGAAATCGATGGAGGCCGACTCCGGTATTGACATTTTGGAACTGCGGGTTGATGGCGGTGCTACTTCAAACAACTTGTTAATGCAATTTCAGGCAGATATCCTTCAGGCACCTGTAATCAGGCCTAAAATTCTTGAAACGACAGCACTGGGTGCAGCCTATCTGGCCGGACTCGCTGTTGGTTACTGGAAAGATCAAGAAGAAATTAACAGTCAATGGAAAGAAGATACACGGTTTGATGCTTCCATGGAGCTGTCTGAAGTCAATAAACTGAAATCAGGCTGGAAAAGGGCTTTAAACGCCGTTAAAGCATGGTCTGACGAATCTGACAACTAATTTTTTAAAATAAAATAATGGCTATAAACAGACAGGAAATTCTCCAATCCGTAAAAAACTTCGAAGATTATTATGATATCATTATCATAGGTGGGGGTGCCACCGGTTTGGGTACAGCAGTGGATGCGGCTACCCGTGGATACTCTACCCTTTTATTAGAACAGCATGACTTCGCGAAAGGAACGTCAAGCAGATCCACAAAACTGGTTCATGGTGGCGTCAGATACCTCCAACAAGGTAATGTTTCTTTGGTTTTGGAAGCTCTCAGAGAGCGCGGACTTATGATCCAAAATGCCCCTCATCTTGTTCGTAATCAATCGTTCATTGTACCCAACTATGATTGGTGGGAAGGCCCCTTTTATGGAGTCGGCATGAAAGTCTATGATATGCTGGCCGGTAAATTGGGACTTGGTCCCTCTAAAAATCTATCTTTGGAAAAAACAATCGAACGCCTGCCAACCCTTGAAACAGAAGGTCTGAGAGGTGGAGTTATCTACTATGATGGACAGTTTGATGATTCCCGGTTTGCAATCAATCTTGTGCAAACAGCCGCAGAACATGATGCCCATCTGTTAAATTATTCCAAAGTTACCGGGTTGATCAAATCAAATAATATGATTGACGGTGTTCACATTCAGGATACACTTAGCGGTGAAAAGTTGAAGGTGAACGGCCGGGTCGTTATAAACGCAACGGGAGCATTCACTGATAACGTACTCAAAATGGATGATCCGGATGCGAATTCAGTTATATCACCCAGTCAGGGAGTCCACCTCGTTATCGATAAAGAGTTCTTACCCGGCGACTCGGCCATCATGGTTCCCCATACAGATGATGGCAGGGTTTTGTTTGCTGTACCATGGAACGGTAAAATTGTTCTCGGTACAACAGATACACCCGTTGAAAAAACAGAACTTGAACCGAAAGCGCTTGATGAAGAGATCGACTTTATTCTTAAACATGCCACTCAATATCTCACCGGAAACCCAAAACGTGAGGATGTCAGGAGTGTATTTGCAGGATTAAGGCCACTTGTTAAAACAGGTGACGGTAAAAATACAGCTTCATTATCTCGAGATCACACACTCATGATATCCGACTCCGGATTAGTGACCATTACCGGAGGAAAATGGACTACATATCGTAAAATGGCTCAGGATACCATTGATCAAGCGGCAATGGTTGCCGGTTTGCAAGTAAATGAATGCGTAACAGAAAATCTGAGAATTCATGGCTGGCTTAAGAATGTGGACTTTAATGACCCTCTCCATCACTATGGATCAGACCGGGTTGCTTTGAATAAAATTATTGAGAACAATCCCAAACTGGGCAAACCTCTGCATAAACGTTTACCTTACTTGAAAGCTGAAGTTATCTGGGCTGTACGTGAAGAGATGGCCATGACTATTGAAGATATCCTGTCACGACGAACCCGAGCCTTATTACTCGATGCCAGAGCGAGTGTTGAAATGGCTCCGGAAGTAGCAAAACTGATGGCACAGGAAATGGGTAAAGATAAAAAGTGGGAAAAAGAACAGGTAGAAGAGTATCAAGATTTGGCAGCAGCTTATATATTGTAAATAAATCGCTTTGTGAAAAAGTTATAAGAAAAAAGCTCCTAATAGTTCATCAACTCATTGATTTTACTAATGATTTTTTCACTGTTTGGTAGTATTGCATTCATCAACCCTACATTATAGGGCAATGGAATATCCGGCACCGTTATTCGGGCGACCGGCACATCCAGATAGTGAAATAACCGGTCAGTAATCTGAGAAGCGATTTCGGATCCAAACCCGGCTGTTGATGTATCTTCATGAACAACAATACATCGATTTGTTTTTTTAACAGAGCTAAAAACGGCCTCCCTATCCCATGGCATAATCGTCCTTAAATCGATCACCTCTACCGAATACTCACTCTTTTCGGCGGCTTCCTCACAACGCTCACACATGGCTCCCCAGGTCACAATTGTGATATCACTCCCTTCGCGTAATGTTTTAGCCTTTCCAAACGGAATCACATAATCATCACCCGGATAAGGTCTTCTGGCATATTTCGAATCCAGAAGATTCCGGTGCTCAAAAAAGATCGTTGGGTCATTACTTCTCATTGCGGTTCTCAATAATCCAACTGCATCTTCAGCATTTGAGGGATAAGCCACCTGCCAACCAATCATCCTTGCAAAAAATACTTCATTCGATTCACTGTGCCATGGATCACCACATTTCGCAAATCCACCCGGCATTCGAACCACCATGGGGGCTGCAAATTTATTGGCTGTTCTCCAGCGGATCGTCCCTGTATTTTTAAGCTGTTCCGTTGCCGGATCGGCATATTTTCGAAACTGAATTTCCGCAACTGGCATCAAGCCACCGTACGCCAATCCAACGGCGCGTCCGATGATTCCCTCTTCAGATAAACTGGTATCAAAAACTCTCTCCTCTCCAAAAATGGACTGTAAATCCATTGTAGCCGCATGAACACCACCCTTTGCACCTACATCTTCTCCGAAAACCAAAAGCTTGTCATTTATACTCAACTCATATCCAAGCGTTCTTCGAACGGCCTCAACGATATTGATTCTCTGTTTTTCGGGAGTCGGTACTTCGACGGGTTTTGGAAATGTGTGCTCTTCAGGAAAAAGTCCGCCTATCGTTTGAATATCTTCAAATTGGGATGATAGAGTATTGAATAATGATTGAGTATCCGGTTCAGGACGATTTTCAGCCCGTTTTACAAACTCCTCAACTTCCCCTCTTGTCTTTTTGACCTGTTCTTCCCATTCGTCAGTTGATACTTTATCCGGAACCAGCAGATTTTTAAGCTTCACCAGAGGGTCACGCTGCTCCTCTTGTTCTATCTGCTTTTCATTTTTATATGATTGATTGTCCTGATAGGAGTGCCCCGTTAATCTTGGAACCGTTAAACGTAAAAGTGCCGGTCCCTTTCTGTTTCTGACATAACCGGTAGTCTGTTCCACCAGTTGATAGGTCTCCTCCGGTTCAGTTCCATCTCCATCAAAAATTCGTAAATTTTTAAAAGAGTAGAGGTTATTAGCAATATTTCCACCCGGTGTCTGCAGGTCACTGGGTACCGAAATTCCGTATCCATTATCCTCGATAAAGAAAAGTACCGGGAGGTTTAAAGTAGTTGCCATTGTTAAAGCTGACCAGAATCCATTTGTCGCAACAGATCCGTCACCACCCAAAACAACTGAAATGGATTTGGCAATCTTTTTCTCCTTCAACACTTTTCTACGATACTCTAATGACTGTGCATAACCTACTGCCGGTGTATATTGTGAACCTACATCCCCGGCCATTGGCAATACCATGGGTTTTCCCACACCCGGCAAGTTACAGACAACACCGATATCTCTGCCATCACTATACCCACCGGATTTTGCCATATTGGAAGCAATTGTATCCTCAGCAGACACCCCCAACGTGAGCATTAAGGGCCTGGATCGATAGTAGACACTGGCTGCGTCATACGGATCTGTTAAATGCATACCCAATACGATCTGGGCCAATTCATGTCCTTTTGATGAAAATTGATAGAGCACTTTTTTTTCAGGTACCAATCGATTCTCTTCAATTTCATCAATCGCCCTGGATAGCAAGATGGTTTCAGCAACTTTCAGCCAGTTAAATTTTTTAAATTCGCTCATCTTCTAATTCCGTTAATAATCTAATTAATTGAAGCTTCCATCACTTCCAAAAAACTTCGTTTAAAATGCTCCATCTCTTTTTGTTGCCCAATCGTTATCCGGATACAATTTGGAAGTCCAAATGCATTCACTCTTCTTAATATGACACCCTCTTTCAACATACCATCAGTAAAATCGATCGCATCTTTCTCATTCTCCAAAATCATCATCACAGAATTGGCATTGGATTTTAGATAACGGATCGAGTGCTCATCAAAAAATCTGTAGAGATCCTCCCTCCCCTCAACAACCATATCCACACTATTCCGAATAAATTCTTGATCATCCAGTGCAGTTATGGCGGCAACCTGAGCCGGGGTTGTCGGTTCAAATGTCAATTTAACTTTACTCATTTCAGATATCGCTCTCTCATGAGCGATTGCGTACCCGATCCTGAAACCGGCCAATCCATACGCTTTGGAAAATGTGCGCAAGATGATCACATTATCGCGCCTGTAGTCCATTGCTTTGGGGTAGTCCGGGTTATGAACGGCGTATTCATGGTAGGCCTCATCCGCTATGAGAAAAACATGATCCGGAAGACCATTAATCAATTTTTGAAATTTCTGTTTGGAGATAAATGTGCCCGTCGGATTATTCGGATTGGCGATATAAACCATTTTAGTATCCGGTGTGACACTATTCAGAATCGCATCTACATCAAAATTATAATCAGCATCAACAGGAACCCGTTTTACCTCAATTCCTCTGACACCCGCCTGCACAAAAAAACCGACAAATGTTGCATTTGCTGTGATTGCGTGCTCATTGTCTTTAAAAAATGTACGGCAAATGATTGAAATCAAACTTTCTGATCCGGCAGCCAATAGCACCTCGTTCTCGTTCACCCCATTCTGTTTCGCAATCTTTTTTCGTAATTCTGATGCGATGGGATCCGGATAATCTTGTATCTCCGCTAAACAGTTGAGTACGGCTTCACGTACCTTATGGCTGCATCCCAATCTGTTTTCATTGGACGCAAGTTTCGAAATTTGTTTCGGTTTGTAGTACTTTTCAACTTCTGATATAGTTTTACCCGCTACATAGGCTTTCAAAGATTTTATATTGCCCGGGAGATTTGATTCAAAATCCATAGATGATCTGCATTTATATTCAATTGGAACAAGAGTAAGTTAAATTTTCCTTTAAACAATTATTCTTATTGGTAAAGATGATGAGTACAAAATCGGTTAAAGAAAAAGCGCTTTCAAGCCCTATTCTAATATGAACACTATTCTCATATATATTGTTCTATAAAATAAGAAAAATCACACAGAAAGATTTCAATTATGGCTAAACATTATATCGTTACCGGTGCCAGCAGGGGTATTGGATATGAAACAGCAATTTATCTTGCCGGTACAGGTTGTACGGTAACTGCGATTGCACGATCCGGTCATAAACTGGAAAAACTCCGTCAGCAAGGAGGAGAGTGCATAAAAACACTTGAACTGGATCTGACAGACGATGACTCGGCTGGACAAATCGTAAAATATTTAGATTCCGGTCAACAGAAGGTGGATGGTCTTGTAAACAATGCCGGTATTTTGATTAATAAACCTTTTGATGAAACAAATGAACGAGATTGGGGTTCACATATTCAGTTAAACCTAATGGCGCCTGTACGGATTATCAGAAAACTTTTACCCTACTTCAACTCCGGTTCCCATATATTGAATATCAGTAGTATGGGTGGATTTCAGGGTAGTTCCAAGTTTCCCGGTCTAACTGCATACAGTGTATCGAAAGGTGCTTTAGCTATTTTAACTGAATGTTTGTCAGAAGAATTAAAAGATCAACAGATCAACTGTAACTGTTTATGTCTCGGTGCTGTTCAGACAGAGATGCTGGAAGAGGCATTTCCCGGTTTTTCTGCACCCGTATCATCAAAAGAGATGGGTGCATATATCGGAAAATTTCTCGCTGAAGGGCATCGTTTTTATAATGGTAAAATTTTACCTGTTTCAATGAATAATCCATCCTGATTCAACACAAATCCGTTCAATAATGAAAATATTTATTCGATTTCTTCTATTCAGTGCTCTTTTAATGGCTTCTATACAAAATCAAACCAAGGCCCAATCTATCGAATTGGTTGGAGGCAATATTTTAAATGGTGCGTTAACCGGTTCTATTTTGGGAGTGGCAACCATGGGATTAAATGACACAAGTGATTTTACGGCATTTCGGGTTGGTTTAGGGTCCGGTATTCTGTTTGGTACAGGAATTGCTTTCTATGATCTGGCCACTGTACCACGTGGCCAGCGTTTTTTCATTTCAGGGTTTCTGAATGATGGTGAGAATACTTCGATTTTAATCCTGTTGGATACTTTGTATGGGTCAGCCGTGGGCGTTGCAGTGGGTTCAGCAGTCGCATTGATAGGGAATCACGCATTAACAGATGGGATTCAATACGGTGCCGGTACCGGAGCGTGGGTTGGATTTGGGGTAGGTTTGATCGATGCGTTCGTATTAGCAGAACGAAACAGTGATTTTATCAGTAGTCCATTACTCAATAAGGATTCTTTACTCTCCCTAAATCGCTCAAACTCTACCATGAAGTTTTTGCAGCCGGATATGATCCGTTATAATGATCTTTCAGGCAGTACATTAGGTGCCCGTTTAGAACCAACACTCAATATTATCTCTTATCATTTAAAATTCTAAATGATTTGATAAGTGTTGATAACCGATATCCGGCCCATGCATTTGATTTAATAAAAATCAATACATCAATCCATCAGTTAATCAACAAGAGGTGTGAGTTTATTCTTTGACTTTTGCCGTTGCTAACGATTTTAACAACTCCTTCACTGTATTTACATGACCTGACAGTGACGAGTTCAGTCCATCGCTCAGGTAATACCACGCTTCCGGCGGATTACCCATTCTTCTTCCCAGCGGGTCTACGATAAACCCCTTTTTCCCTGTGAGGATCTCTCTCACTTTTGCCAGATCACTATTATCTATATCATAGTCAAAGAGTTCCATATCACTCAGCAATTCTGGTATAATTGGAGTTGGAGTGATCCAGACAGGTGGATTTTCAGTTACTGTAGCAATTGCATCCTCAATTGTCGCCAGGTTTTCCCATGTCTCAGATAAGGGAATTAACGTTTTACCGGGAGCAAACTTCAGGCGAAGTGAATCGAATGTACCAAGGCTTGCAATCACCCAGTCCGGTTCATGGGCCAACACGTCCCTGTTCATACGCCTTAATGCATCGGTCGTCGTATTATTTGATATTCCTGAATTGATAAAGGTGAAATCCGCCTCAGGCACGGTCAATTCCAATGCATGTTTAAACACCTCAAACCACCCTTGCAAATCGTCGGTTGATGAGTCACCAAATGCAACAATTGTATCATTCGCTGAAAAGGGTAATTGATCGATCCATTCGATCACATCTTCTTCTTTCAGCAATTCAACAGCCGCCTCTTTTGCATTATCCACAAATAGCTTTCGCAATTTTACCAACTCCGCCGATTCCAATCCCATCATTCCGGCAATGGCATCGGTGTTTTTAATACCCGGTAGTAGCGGAAACTGTTTCTCTATATTTAAAAATTGAACCAAATATTTTTCAAGAGCTTCTTTCTCTTTCTTATTCGCTTTTTCCATCTTTTTATTTTTCAAGTAATTTTTTCACCAAATCCGGCATTCCGATGGCTGCATTTTTTTTAATATGATTCCAATTTCTATCCAATTCTAAATCCGGACTTTTCGGATCGATAATATATTTTGAACTATTTTTGTTCGTATAGTGAATCAAACTTGCTGCCGGATAAACGGCAAGTGATGTTCCGATTACGATAAAAATATCAGCCTGTGGTACTTTTTGTGCGGCTACTTCGATCATGGGAACCGGTTCACCAAACCAGACGACATTGGGTCGTAGTTGTGATCCATCTGCCGCGAGATCTCCTAACCGAATCACATCGGTACCGATATCTGTTATTAAATCCGGGTTCTTTTCACTTCTGGCTTCCCGTAATAAACCATGGAGATGAATGATGTCACTTGAACCCGCTTTTTCGTGCAGATCGTCAACATTTTGAGTAATTACGGTCACTCTGTATCTCTGCTCAAGTTCAGTAATTGCTAAATGAGCTTCATTGGGTTTTGCTTTAGCGGCCTGTTCTCTTCTGATGTTGTAGAAATGAAGTACTTTTTCTTTATTTCTGTACCATCCATCTATGGATGCCACTTCATCGATACTATGTCCTTCCCATAGTCCGCCTGCATCTCTGAATGTTTTGAGACCGCTGTCTGCACTGATTCCTGCACCTGTTAAGATAACAATATGCTGCAATCTTCGATCCCTTAAACGTTTACAAATTTAAGCCAGGCACTATCATCGTGCATATACTCAACAACGACCGGTTCTTCATTGTGTGTGTATGCAGAGATCAGTGCATTTACTTCTGATCTTACAACTTTCAGACTATTAGAGATCATATCACTGTTAAATCCGGATTCCCCCAGTTTCAGAGTCATTTCCATGGACACTATTCTACCCAATGCTTTTCCCAGTTGAACCAATTTTCTTTGTGCCATTTTTGTGTCAACATCAAAATTTAAATGGTCTTTAAAATACTCAGCAGAGTTTTTAGTCAGTGAATATTCTTTCAGGAAATTGTAGAGATTGGTCTCTTTTGATTTACGCATCATTTTCAATATAGACTCTGAAATCTGTTGATAGAGAATGTCATTTGAGCCTTCAAAAATCTGAAAAGGCCGACTATCAACCAACGATCTGCCGGCGATATGATCTAACCGATAACCTTTTGCACCCACCAACTGCATAAGTGATTGTGATGCTTCGTGCATATAATCTGTAACTACACTTTTTATAGAATTTGCTGCAACATCCATTCTGGACGTATCCATTTCTAAAGACACATTTGTACTTGTGAAATAGCTCATAGCAGAGCTGACTGTAAAATGGGATTGCAATTTGGCAAGACGCTCTTTCACCTGATCATAATTAAAAAGGCTCATTCCACCCACAATTCTGTCTTTGCAGTGATCTATTGCTTCATCAAACATTCTTTTCAGATGGCCCGTACTCATACCCGGAAACTGCAGTCGACTTCTGTGGAGTATATCCAACATCATCGTAATTCCGGTCGATTTAGGCTCCAGTCTATACTCAGAGGGTACTTCAATATTGATTTTATTTTTACCGTAAGGCAGCATATACAAACCCAGGTTTTTGTAATATTCCTGCACATCGATGCCTCCGTTTGCACTGTCATGTATAAAAAATCCGATATCTCTTCCGAGATTGCCATTTGAGTCATACCCTCTTGCAGTTATCAACCAATAATCAGCCCAGCCTGTTAATCCGGCCCAATGTTTCAACCCATCAATTTGATATGAATTCCTTTTTTCTGAATACTCAAAACCGGTCTGCATTCTTAGGGCATCTGAACCGAAATCGGGTTCAGTAATCATAAGCCCACCCATATTCTTTTTCTTAATAAACTTATTGAATACGGTTTTTTTCGCTTCATCCTGTCCATAATTTGCCAACGGTTGTAAAAACAGAGCACCATTAATTCCCATCATGAGTGAAAGCGGCAGGGATTGATAGGATGAGGTTTCAAGCATAGAAAGCGCCTCACTGGTAATTGCACCCCTCCCGTTGTACTCTTTCGGAATAAAAGTTGATAATGGGTCACATTCAAGTACTTCCCGCAAGATATACGGTGGTAACCCTCTGTTTGTCAACAATTCATTTTCATCGTTTCTTTCACTGAACAATTCGTGTAATTTATTCTTGTACTCTTCAATGAAAGAGACTATATCCTTTTT
>JBBDJK010000111.1:0-1859 GCA_040879905.1 Balneolaceae bacterium
CGCAATTTTGATGTAGTTTTTGAGCATATTTTTAAGCTTTTAGCTTTTAGCGATCAGCCGTCAGCTTTCAGTCCGCCAAATCTAACGGCTGAAAGCTGAAGTCTGACAGCTATTATTAATTCCATTTAAACTTCTTTAATTATCATTAATCAACAAACGTGCCAAAGTATTTAACTATTCATTTAATGGCTTTCTGAAGAGACTGTTGGCATCCGATTGTTCGGTTTTACACACTGGGTGTTCGCATACGGACAGTTTAGAAAAGCTTAAAGTGTTGGTTAGTAAACAACAAAGTTGTTGGTTGGCAGAAAACAAATATCAGAGAGCCAAAATTTTAGTTATGGAAAGCTCTCTGATTCTGAATTTTTCAAACGCTTCTATTTCTTTCAATTTTACTTAGTCATTTCCGCGAACCTGTACCGAAAAACCTGTCGGTGAGACGGGAACTAATTGCCTGATAAAAATTCATGGTCTGATTACAAACAATTAGATCACAGAAAACAAAGACAGATATTCTGGGCATGTTGACCTCGAGATAAGAACCAATCGGTCAGACGGGCTTGGTGCCGCAAGACCGAGATCAAAACTCAAAGCCAAATACTATCAACCCCTCATTTGGCTCCAACGCGGAGCGTGTGGAACCAGTATCAAGCTGATAGCTGATAGCTGACAGCTAACAGCTTCTACACATGAAACCCTTCCTGCATATTCTCCGTCACCACATGGCCGTCAAATAGATGAATCACACGTCGGGCATAATCGGCATCATGGGGAGAGTGGGTTACCATCACAATGGTGGTTCCGGCTTCATTGAGTTCGGCCAGCAGTTTCATCACTTCATCACCACGATCGGAATCGAGATTACCGGTTGGCTCATCGGCAAGGATAAGTTTGGCGTCTGCTACTACCGCCCGGGAAATGGCTACACGCTGTTGCTGCCCACCGGATAGCTGCTGCGGGAAGTGATTACGGCGATGCATCATACCCATTCTTTCTAAAGCGGCTTCTACTTTCTTCTTGCGTTCGGCAGAATCTACTCCGAGATAAAGCAGTGGAAGTTCCACATTTTCGAACACCGTAAGTTCATCGATCAGGTTAAAGCTCTGAAAGATAAAACCGATGTTTCCTTTACGAAATTGGGCTCTTTCCCGTTCGGAATGAGTTGAAATTTCATTCCCTATGAAATGATATTCTCCTTCGGATGGATTATCCAACAACCCCATAATGTTCAACAGGGTTGATTTTCCACATCCCGAAGGACCCATAATGGCTACGAACTCCCCTTCATTTATTTCCAGGTTCACGTTGCTTAAAGCGGTGGTTTCTACTTCTTCAGTGGTATATACTTTCTTTAGGTTTTTGGTTTTGATCATGGTTTTTGACTATGTGTTGCTGGTTTTTTTAAAAATTTTGTAAGGAATTAGGTTTAAGTTGCTCTTATTAATGAAGCTGTCAGCTGTTTTACTTATTAAAAAATCATGTGTACAATATGAGAGATTTTAGGAATCTTTCGGTTTGGCAAAAAAGTCATCAATTAACTTTGACGATTTATAAATCCACAATGTTTTATCCAAAAGAGGAAATGTATGGGATAACTAATCAGATGCGTAGATCTGCTTCTTCGGTGCCTTCGAATATTGCTGAAGGATGTGGAAGAAATACCCAATCTCAGTTAGCACATTTTATAAATATTGGAATGGGATCAGCTTCTGAACTCGAATACCAACTCATCCTATCAAGAGACTTAGGGTTCATAAATGACCAAATTTTTAAAGAACAATTGCTACAGGTGATTGAGGTAAAACGCATGCTAACCTCGTTGCATCAAAAAGTCAGTAGTGATTAAGCTATCAGCTTTC
>JBBDJK010000111.1:1959-20930 GCA_040879905.1 Balneolaceae bacterium
TGATTAAGCTATCAGCTTTCAGGCTTCAGCTTTCAGTTATTTGAAGTTAACTGAATGCTGAGAGCTGACAGCTGAAAGCTACTCCAACACCAACACCTCATTATCCCCAAAAGTATCATAACTCGAAGTAATCACTTTCTCCCCCGGCTCCAGTCCAAATTGGACTTCAAAATTTTCAGGATTCTGCCGGCCTAATCTGATATCTCTACGATATGCCCGGCCATTCTCTTCATTCACAACAAATACCCAATTGCCCCCGGTGGTTTGGTAAAACCCGCCACGGGGGATCTGAACGGCACTGGCTGATTCACCCAACTCCAAGCGAATTCTCAGAGTCTGGCCACGTCGTAGATTTTGGGGTGCTTCACCCACAAATTCCATATCCACTTCAAACTGTCCGTTGTTAATACCCGGATAAATTCGGGTAATCACCAATTCATGAGTTTGCCCGTCAAAAGAAAAAGAACCCGACAATCCGGGTATAATTCTTGAAAGATGATATTCATCAATGGATACACGTACTTTATAGCTGTCTAATACATCTACCTGTCCGATCCGTTCGCCGGAAGAAATAGATTGCCCCTGGTTCAATTCTATGGTACTTAGCTGCCCTGAGATTGGGGCCGTTACAGCCAGGTTTTCTAATATCTGTTGCACAGCATCCAGATTTTGGAACATACGCTGCTCAGAATTATTGAGCTGTTGCGACTGTGTTATGGTTTGGACCGAATCTTTTTTAAACGATTCATACGTTAACTCATAACGACGTTTTTGATATTCATAATTTTCTTTCGTGGTTTGAAATTCTTCTTCTGAAATTAGCTCACGATCTATTAATATACTCTGTCGTTCAAATTGTGACTTGAGGATCTCCATTTGGGATTTTGCATTGGCAAGCTGTTCCTGTAAACGAAGCGTATTCTGTTCCAGATTAAGCCGTGAATTTCTAACGTTATTGATCTGGTCGTACAATCCTGATGTCTGCTGCATCACCTGAAGTTGTAAACTTGAATTAGTAAGAGTAAGGATGGTGTCTCCCTGTTGAACCATGGTTCCTGATTCTAAAAACACTTCCTGAACAACACCGCCTTCAATGGCATCCAAATAAATTGTTTGTATAGGTTGAACAGCTCCGGTTACCTGTATGAATTCCTGAAAAGTATCTTCCCTAACTTCAGAAATAGTAATTTTATCCCGTTCCACATTTAAGGTAGAGCGAATATCCATAAACCAGAAGGCATATATACTCAAACCCATAAATGCGAGTATCCCAATAATCATCAGAATGCGCTTGGGCGTCCAGGTTTTTTTCTCAAGTTTCTTGTCCATTCCCATAGGGGCAAATCCTTAGTTGTTTGTAGTCTGTTATTATTTGAGGTATCGGTTATCAGCAGTCAGCAGTCAGCAGTCAGCTGTTAGTGTTCTCTCAAGATGCGTGCCAAACTAAGCTAATCCGTCTAAGAACAAAATAAAGATGATTTTTTCCAAATTAATGTTCACATTCCAACAGTTTGTGTTCGATTTCGGACAGTTTTTAAGCCAACAATGTTATTATGAGTTAGTTAAAGGCATTTTGTTACAAATGGTACGAATTTGGCTAAATGTGTTTACGTGGGTACGTGTTAACGTGTTAATTTAGATAATAATAACGCGTAACCACTTTCATATGTAATCACTTTCACAAGTAAACACTTCCAACATAAACACATAAACACATAAACACTTTAACACATAAACACATAAACACATAAACACGTCAACACATTACATGAAAAAAACCGGACGAATTTTAGTAGTTGATGACGATGCGGATGTGTTAAACGCCGCTCGTTTGTATCTGAAACAGCATGTCGAAAAAGTAGATGTAGAATACAATCCTAAACTTATTCCTTCACTGATGGCTGAGTATGATTATGATGCCATTCTTTTGGATATGAATTTCCATGAAGATGTTAGCAGCGGGGAGGAGGGGTTTAAGTGGCTGGAAAAAATTTTGGAGATAGATTCGGCTATGGCTGTAGTGTTGATTACCGCATATGGAGATGTCGAAAAAGCAGTACAGGCAGTAAAAAAGGGGGCTTCCGATTTTGTTTTGAAACCATGGCAAAATGAAAAACTGCTTGCTACAGTTCATTCGGCTATGAGTCTAAGCCAATCTAAACGAGATTCTCAAAGACTTAGAAATCAAAATGCATCCCTTAATGCTGATATAGAACAACCCTATCAAAATATTATTGGGAAAAGCCGTTCAATGGAAAAAGTGTTTGAAACCATTGAAAAAGTGGCAAAAACGGATGCTAATGTATTAATAACCGGTGAGAATGGAACGGGAAAAGAGTTGGTTGCACGTGCATTACATCGCCGCTCAAACCGAAATGATAATGCCTTTATCACCGTAGACATGGGCGCCCTGCCTGAAAGTTTATTTGAAAGTGAATTGTTTGGACATGAAAAAGGTGCGTTTACAGACGCGAAAGAATCCCGTGCCGGGCGATTTGAAATTGCTAACGGAGGGACTCTTTTCCTGGATGAAATTGGAAATATACCCATTCAGCTTCAGCCCAAATTACTGTCGGCATTACAAACACATGAAATCCGTAAAATCGGATCAAATAAAACAACAAAAATTGATATCCGTTTGATTTGTGCTACGAATATTAACTTGGGAGAAATGGTACTAAATCAGAATTTTCGTCAGGATTTATTGTACCGAATTAATACCATAGAAATTAAACTCCCCCCATTGAGGGAACGAGCAGAAGATATTCCATTACTGGCTGACCAATTTCTAAAACATTATCGTATGAAGTACAAAAAGGAGGTTCAGAAAATTACCAATCAGGCGATGAGTAATCTGCAAGAATACCACTGGCCGGGTAATATACGGGAGTTGGAACACGCTGTTGAACGCGCCGTGATTATGACAGATGGAGATCAACTGCAAAAAGGAGATTTCTTACTCACTTCGGTGGCTGCAAAAGATCATAAGTTTCCGGTAGCTGGATTGAACTTAGAGCATGTGGAGAAAACTGTAATCCGGAAGGCACTTGATAAACATGATGGAAATATCTCTCACGCAGCCGATGAGCTGGGATTAACGCGGGCTTCGCTGTATCGGCGTTTGGAGAAGTATGGGCTTTGAAAAAAGCTATCAGCCGTCAGCTTTCAGCTTTCAGTATTTTTCATCCGATGGGTTTTAAAGAAGGTCTAAAAATGATTATTGTATAATGCGAAGAGTCTCAAGATGGAATTTCGTTAATAAATTGTTCAAATTTTGAAACTCTACGCGTTCAATTATTGCATTGAACCTAAATTTATTTTGTCCTCATATTGACAACATGAATGACGTAATCTTAATTAAACCAAAGCTGAAGCCTAAGAGCTGAAACCTGACAGCTGAAACCTGATAGCTGATAGCTGATAGCTGATAGCTGATAGCTGAAACATATGAATTTCTACCAATCCTTCCGTTTTGGAATTATTCTTCGGGTGCTGTTTTTAACGGCAACCTTGCTGGTATTGATGTATCTGGTACTCATGACACAATATTATGTTAGTATGACGATTTTTGGGATTGTGATTATAGGGCAGATTGTAGCTCTTATCAAATACCTTGAACGTACAAATGTTTTACTGTCTCGGTTTTTAGAGGCAATTCGGTATTCTGATTTTACCGGTTCATTCAGAAATCATGGATTAGGGAGTAATTTTGCTGAACTAAATGAGTCGTTTACAAAGGTGATCGAACGATTTAAGAAGGAAAGAAGCGAAAAAGAAGAAAACTTTCGTTATCTCGAAACGGTTGTTCAGCATATTGGGATTGGGCTGGTTTGCTTTAATGGAAAGGGGGAAGTGATTCTCTTGAATACCGCTGGTAAGAGATTATTCAAAGTGCCGACATTACGAACGCTGGAGTCATTAAAAAATATTTCAGAACAGTTATACCAAACGGTAAAGCAGCAAAAAAGCGGAAACCGCAGCCTGATACGGGTTACCATTCAGGATGAGACCTTACA
This sequence comes from Balneolaceae bacterium, assembly GCA_040879905.1. Lineage (GTDB taxonomy): Bacteria > Bacteroidota > Rhodothermia > Balneolales > Balneolaceae > Rhodohalobacter. The sequence goes on from JBBDJK010000111.1 coordinate 5,976, forward strand.
GCTGGCAATGCACGCCACCGAATTCAAAATGAGGAATGAAGCCTACAAGCTGGTTTCATTCCAGAATATCCACACCGAACTGGAAGAAAAAGAGATGGAGGCATGGCAGAACTTAACTCAGGTTCTTGCACATGAAATTATGAATTCCATCACCCCTATTTCTTCATTATCGGGAACGGTAAAAATGCTGCTGGAAGAAAGTCTCGGAGAGGGCAAAGAAATGGTTGAATTGAATACCGAAACCATTGAAGATGTAAGAGATGCCTTAAATACAATCAGCAACCGCAGCCAGGGATTGATGCGCTTTGTTAACTCCTATCGTGATTTTACCCAAATTCCAGAGCCAAAATTTGAACAGTTCAGCGTGCTGGAAGTGTTGAAACGTACGGCTAGTTTAATGAAAACTCAAGCCGAAGAAACAGGTACTGTTATTAAGTTTGAATGCGACCCGGAAAGCCTCGAGCTCACAGCCGATCCTCACTTGATAGAGCAAGTTCTGATTAACCTGGTGAAAAATGCCATTCGGGTACTTTCGGATATCGAAAACGGGCAGATAACAATGAAGGGGGAAATTGGTGAATCCGGCCGCACGGTTATTCATATTCAAGACAACGGCCCCGGTGTAAAAAAAGCCATGAAGGAAAAAATCTTCGTTCCTTTTTACACCATAGGCGGAAATAGTAAAAACAAAGGTTCCGGAATCGGGCTCAGCTTGTCACGCCAGATTATGCGTCTTCACGGGGGGAATTTGAATTTGAACTCTCAAATAGGAAAGGGATCTGTTTTTACAATGCGGTTTTAGTTAACCTGTTAGATACTATTTTGCTTTCCATAGTTTTTTAAATGAAAATAATTTTGAGTTCGAAATGTTATTGGAAAGATTCATGTTGCCAAAAAATTGAAGAATGGAGTAAAAAGTAAAAAGCCTCTGCAATTAACTCATTGCAGAGGCTTCCAACCTTAACCATATTTATAACTAACCTAATCTGGAACTATAACTCAATCGCAATAAAAACAGTTCGTCCCTGCCTGTTAACACGTAACAAGACGGCTTCCGTTCCCTCCTGTTTTAAACCACGAATCGTGCCATAAAACTCCTCCGGAGAAGTTATCACTTGATCTGAAACTTGTGAAATCACATCTCCTCTTCTGAGGCCTTGTCTGTATGAACGGCTTGATTGAGAAATCGCAGAAACCAGAACACCTTCAACAGCCGGGCTTAAATTGAGCTGTCTTCGAATCGAATCGGTCAGTTCATCCACTTCGAAACCAAGGGATTCTATTAACTCATCCAGATCATCCGGAGAAATGTTACTCGCTATCTCTTCCGCGTTAAATTCACCTAACTCTACATCAATATCCATAGTTTCACCATCCCGGAAGATTTCGAGAGTAACCGTTTCGCCCGGAGGTGTATTTCCTATAGCCATCCTGAAATCGGCCCAGCTTCCAACTTCCTCACCATTTAAACTAAGAATGACATCCCCTTCTCTCAATCCGGCCTGATCAGAGGGTCCGTCCGGTTCAACTGACCCCACTACAAATCCTCTTGCACGGTCCAGATCAAGGGCACGGGCCATGGTTTCATCCACATCAGCACCCCAACTAAGTCCAAGATAACCCCGAGAAACTCGTCCGTCCGAAATCAAAGCCTCCATCACATTTCTAACCATATTTACAGGTATTGCAAAACCGATTCCCTGGTTACCACCACTCCGGCTGGCAATAGCGGTATTTATGCCGATCAGTTCACCATCCATATTGACAAGCGCACCGCCCGAATTACCCGGATTAATGGCTGCATCTGTCTGAATGTAATTTTCATAGAGATTCAACCCCAAAGATGAACGGCCACTGGCACTGACAATACCTTTGGATACAGTATGAGCCAAATCCCGTGAAAGTGGGTTCCCGATTGCCAGAACCATCTCGCCTACCCGAATTTCATCACTGTTACCGAGACTGATTGACGAGAGGTTATCCGATTCAACCCGTAACACCGCGATATCACTGGCGGGATCCGTTCCTACAATCTCTGCCTCCAACTCTTCACCGCTATATAAAATAATTCTGATCTCATCAGCACCCTTAATCACATGATTATTGGTAATGATATACCCATCATCTGTGACTATCACTCCTGAACCCAAACCCTCTCGTTCATACTCTTGCTCTTGTCTGTATCTTGGATCATCAAAAAAGAATGCTAATGGGTTCTGTTGTCTGACTCTTACAGTTTGTGTTGTGGTAATGGTTACAACTGTCGGGTTCGTTCGCTCCGCAATATTTACAATTGCATTATTAAAATCACGAAGTGTTCGAATCGGAATCTCATCTGATGGATAAACTTCTGTATTGTACGTAGGTGCCGGATTCGATTGAATCCCTGTCGTATCCTGATCAGTTGCGAAGTTCATTCCCACATAAAATGAGACTGCCGCAAATATAACGGCTATAGCAATTTTAATTCTGTCCATATTAATTATTATTCATTTTGATCGATTATAAATTGGAGTCGTACATTCAAAGAATGAAATAGCTTTTTATTGTCCTCTATTTCAAAAAAAATGCCGGAGGCGCATGTCAATGCAACTCCGGCGCTAACTAACCTGCTCTCTTAGGGGACCAGAGGAACAGCTCTTTTACTACTTAATTTTGATCTGTTTTTTCATTTTTTGCTCACTCTTGTCAATGGTAATATTCAAAATACCGTTGTTATAAGTGGCCTGAATGCTTTCACCATCCACATTGTCAGGCAACGTAAAAGATCTGTTGAAAGTTCCATAAGATGATTCTACCCTGTGAAAGTGCAACCCATCTTCTTCTTTTTCAAACTTTCTCTCCCCGCTGATTGTCAATGTGTTATTTTCAACGTTCAGTTCGATATCTTTCTTATCTATACCGGGAACTTCTACGTCGATGATATACTGTTTATCAGTTTCGGAAATATCGATACTGGGTGCAAAAGAGTGTTGTCTTGTTGCAACTGCATCGTTAAAAAATTCATCCATAATGTCTGAAAATCTTTTTCCGAAAATATCTCTGTTTGGCTGTGAATATTTAATAAGTGTCATTGTTCTGTCTCCATTTATTTTGGTTGACGTTGGTTTCATTCTACTTATTTATCATACAATTCAGATGCCAAACGTCAATATCAGCCAAATTCATGACAGACCTTAACCCCGATCTGCAGGAATTACACACTTTCATAACGCAGTCAGACCCTTTGACATTGTGCTAAAGTCAACTTGTCTTTGATAGGCTGTAAAATTGTCGGGCTAAAACTTATTAGTGGCTTTTATTCCACTCTTTAGCGACGAGAAATGCCATTTCCAGGCTCTGTTCATAATTCAGGCGCGGATCACAGTATGTTTCATAGTTTGAACTGAGTCCATCTTCATTCAAACCATTAGCTCCTCCCACACATTCTGTGACATTATCACCGGTCAGCTCCAGGTGAACACCACCTAAATTACTTCCCTCTGATCTGTGTACTCTGAATGTCTCTTTGATCTCTTTTAAAATATCATTAAAACGACGGGTTTTTATATTCGCTCCGGTTGAGTAGGTATTTCCATGCATTGGATCACAACTCCATACTAGCGGGTGTCCGCTCTGTTTGATGGTACGTATGTAAGATGGTAAATATTTTGCCACATTATCGTGCCCCATTCTCGTAATCAGAACAATTTTACCGGCTTCATGAGTAGGATTGATAGTATCCAGCATCGCGATGACATTATCAATATCGAATGGAGGGCCCACCTTGATACCGATCGGATTCCGGATACCTTTCAGGTATTCGATATGAGCACCATCCAACTGTTGAGTACGGTTACCGAGCCACACCATATGAGCGCTCAAATTAAACCATCCCTCTTTACGGGGTACCATCCTTGTCTGAGCCGATTCGTAAAACAGATTCAGGGCCTCATGAGATGTATAAAAATCGACTTTATGAGAAGTATTAAGCTTGTTCGGCGTGATGGCATCCATAAATTTGATGGCTTTATTGATACTACTCACCATCTGTTCATACTCTTCATAGAATTCATTATTCTGCATGAAATCGAGTTCCCACTGTTCCGGATGTTGCAAATCTGCAAACCCTTCATCCGATAAGGCACGTAGAAAATTCAGCGATAGAGCAGCCTTTTGATAAGCCTCCACCAATCTTGTCGGATCCGGAAGCCTTGCTTCCACGTCTGCCACAAAACTATTAATTAAGTCTCCCCTGTAATTGAGCATCTTTACTCCATCCACCACTTCATAATCACTGGATCTTGGTTTGGCATACTGACCGGCTACCCTGCCCACTCTCACGATCGGTATCCCCATCTCGTGGATTAAAATAAAACTCATCTGAAGCATCACTTTCAGAGTATTTACCAGTTTTACAGAATTACATGAATCAAACGTCTCAGCACAATCACCACCTTGCAACAAAAAGGCTTTACCCTCTGCAGCTTGAGCCAGTTTATCTTTCAGTGCTTCAATTTCCCAGGATGTAATAAGCGGAGGCAGAGATTTTAGCTCATTAAATGAGTGTTGCAGCTTTTCAGTATCCGGATAAACCGGTAACTGCTCAATCTGTTTGCTGTTCCATGAGAGTGGATTCCATCCATCTTCTTTGACAGGATTGAATGCTTTTATTTGATTGGCTCGCTTGATTGTCGTACTCATAAAAAAATGCTTCTAATTGTTAAATAAATTCGTTTATAAGTCAGTAAATATACGCATCATTCTATTAATTGATAAGAATCTTTCAAATAGAATAAAAAATCAGTACATGTGGCCACATTACAAACTACTAAACTTTTTTTGTCAAATCAGAATCGGATCGTTATTAAACAATATGCAAAAATCTGTGAATTCATCCTTAAGCCTCATTGAGTATTCCAACTATTGCTTAATGTTATGCAATCAATTAGGGAATCAAAATAAGAGAACTAATTTCTGCTTTTCGAAACGTGCTCTTCCAAAAAAGGTTTTGTATTTTACCTGATTCATTTTAAAACGAATACTTTTGCAAAATAATATCATTATTCGCGGCGCCCGCGAACACAATCTGAAAAATATCGATATCGACATTCCCCGGGAAAAGCTGGTTGTTTTTACCGGGCTATCCGGATCAGGCAAATCTTCTTTGGCATTCGATACAATCTATGCAGAAGGTCAGCGTCGTTTTTTGGAATCCCTATCCGCTTATGCCAGGCAGTTTTTAGGCATGATGGAACGACCCGATGTCGATTTTATCGATGGCTTGTCACCGGTCATCTCCATCGACCAGAAAACCACCAATCGCAACCCGCGTTCAACGGTTGGTACGGTAACTGAGATTTATGATTTTCTACGGCTTCTCTATGCAAGAATCGGTGTACCCTACTCCTACATCTCAGGGAATAAAATGGAAAAACAGACCTCCGACCAGATCGTAGAATCGGTCATGAATCTGCCAACCGGTACTAAAGCATACTGTCTCGCTCCGGTCGTCAGAGGCCGTAAAGGTCACTACAGAGAATTATTTGAACAGATGCAAAAACAGGGGTTTATCAAGGCCAGAGTAGATGGGGAATTGATTGACCTCGAGGGAGAAATAAAGCTGGACCGTTATAAAACGCACAATATTGAGATTGTTGTTGACCGGTTTGTCATCTCTAAAAATAGTGAAAAACGAATTTCGGAAAGTATTCACCTTGCACTTGAAATGGCAGATGGCAATCTGATTCTGGCCGTTCAGGATGAGCAAAACAACAAACTGCTATCAGACCGCATTTTTTCAAAAAATCTCTATGATCCTGAAAGCGGACTTTCCTATGAAGATCCGGCCCCTAATATGTTCTCTTTTAACTCTCCCTACGGAGCATGTAAAACGTGCAACGGACTTGGCTATCATTACGATGTGAACAGAGATCTGGTAATTCAAAACCCGGAATTGAGTATTAATGAGGGTGCGATACGATTTTTAGGTGAACCCAGGGATATCTTCATTTTCAAACAAATAAAAGCTGTTCTCGGCATCCGGGGGCTTGATTTTGATACACCGGTCAGAAAGTTCCCTGATGATGTGCTGGACTTGCTGTTTGATGGTGGCGGAGATCAAAAATATAATATCAGTTACGACTTTAAAAACAGCAATGTAACGTATAAGCATAAATATTCAGGACTAAAAAATATCATCAGGGAGCAGTATGAGGAGAGTAAATCGAATAAACAGAGGGATAAAGCGAAAGCATATCTGTCAAAACTGAGTTGCCCAACATGTAATGGCGGCAGGCTTCACAAAGAGGCTCTATCCTATAAAATTGATGGGTATACGATTCAGGATCTCGTTGAACAGGATATTAAAATGCTCAGAAAGACCATCGGGAATCTAAAACTGAATGACCGTCAGAGGCAAATTGGCCAACAGGTATTAAAAGAGGTAATTGACAGGATCGATTTTTTGTTGAATGTTGGATTGAGCTATCTCTCATTAAACAGGGAAGCTCAAACGCTGAGTGGTGGTGAAGCACAGCGTATTCGATTAGCTACGCAAATCGGAACCCAATTGGTGGGTGTCCTTTACATATTGGACGAACCCAGTATCGGGCTTCATCAAAGAGATAATATCAAACTGATCCAATCGCTGGAAACTTTAAGAGATCTTGGCAATACGGTGATTGTTGTCGAACATGATCGAGAAACGATCGAACATGCAGACTATGTCGTAGATCTCGGCCCCGGTGCAGGTACTGAAGGGGGATTTATAGTCACCCATGGGAGACCCAATGAGTTGGCAGAATCATCGTTAACCACACGCTTTTTACGCGATGAAGAATTCATACCCATACCTGAAAAAAGACGAAAAGGCAGCGGTTCAGCCATTAAAATCTTAAAAGCAAGTGGACATAATCTAAAGGATGTAAATGTTGAAATCCCATTGGGTAAATTTATCTGTGTAACGGGAGTCAGTGGCAGCGGTAAAAGTTCACTCATTAATCAAACATTGACACCTATACTGTCAAACGAGTTCTACAACTCTAAATCTGTTCCTTTGCCGTATCAATCCATTGAAGGGATTCAAAATGTCGACAAGATCATCTCCATCGATCAAAGCCCAATCGGCAGAACCCCGAGATCCAATCCGGGAACATACACAAAAGTGTTTGACCACATTCGATCCCTCTTTGCAGAACTGCCTGAATCAAAAATCAGGGGATATGATCAAGGCAGATTCTCCTTTAATGTAAAAGGTGGGCGTTGTGAAATGTGTCAGGGTGATGGTGTGAGAAAAATCGAGATGAATTTTTTGCCCGATGTTTACGTGAATTGCGAATCCTGCCAGGGAAAACGATACAACAGAGAGACATTGGAAATCCACTATAAAGGAAAAAATATATCTGATGTACTTCAAATGCCTATTGATGATGCCGTCGAATTTTTTGATTCTGTACCGTCTGTCAAACGAAAACTAAGTACTCTTCACTCTGTAGGACTGGGTTATCTCACCATGGGGCAATCCAGCACGACACTAAGTGGCGGTGAAGCACAGCGAATTAAGTTGTCGCGTGAATTATCCAAAATCGGAACGGGAGATACGATCTATATCATGGATGAACCGACAACCGGGCTGCATTTTCAGGATGTGCGTATGTTGGTTGATGTCATACAGAAGTTGGTGGCCAAAGGGAATACGGTCATCGTGATTGAACACAATCTGGACTTGATAAAAGCGGCTGACTGGGTCATAGATTTAGGGCCTGAAGGTGGGGATGGAGGAGGAAAAATTATTGCAGAAGGCACTCCGGAAGAGATCTCAGAGATGAAAGAAAGCATAACCGGTCAATATCTGAAAGATGAGTTAGACAGGATCAAGAAAAGTAAGATCTCTGTTTGATTATAAAAATCAACACGTTTTGGATTAACTTTAAAAAATAATTTCCTTTAAAATTCGTTTGTCTGCCGGGTCCAAACTGCCTATTTTTATGTCTCTGATGAAAATCGTAAAACCACATATATTCAGAACCATCACCATTTATCTATTGATGGGCGGGTTCATGGCGCATCTGCTGATGCCCTTCTCGAGTAGTGCGCAAAAAACCGCGTTTACAAAGTGGTTAGACCATAATGTAGTGGCTTCCGGTAATGAAAATGAAGTCAAAATCAGAAATCTTATCAGGGGTTTACCGGATCAGTCAGGTGATTTTCGGGTATTGGTTCAGCAGGCATCTGAACTTGTCAGTAAACATCGAAACAATTTCAAAATTCAGTTTTCTTTTGAACACGATGAAGGGAAACAGGGCGTTTCAAGCTGGTTGATTGATCAGTGGAATGTCTTTCAAAATCATCAAAGTGGAAGATTTGGCATACTTCCAGAGGGTCAACTCTCTATTAACAAGTGGATCTCCCCAAACAGTTTTTCAACAATATCCGTTTTTTATTCCTCACTGAAACTGATCCGTTACCATTCATATTTTGATTCGGTTATATCAGTAGATGATTGGAATAATCGTTTTCTAATTCCACTCAAAAGTGGCATCAGTATCAACGCTCCTTAGTTAATATCCTTACCTGATTAACACTGAACGAATTTCCTGACGATGGTTCTCATTTTAATGGGCCATCAACTGTTCAGTTAATAGATTCACAAATTTATTGGGATTCCGATTCATCCATACCAACATGGTTGGGTTTCATTTCGGGTTCTGCATTTATAAAAAAATCAATCACAAATATCCAATGACACATTATGAAAAAACAGAATAATGGCTTTAAACTTGGTATGATTGCGCTCTTTTTGGGCCTGACGATCTACTATCTTTTTCCAACAATTCAATGGAGCCTTGAGCAAAGGTACATGGAAAATTTAACTGAATCGGAAAGAATTCAGTATGAAAGTGAAAATGCAGCAAAACTGATGAACCTGAGGGAAAAATCACTCTCACTTGGATTGGATTTGCAGGGTGGTATGTATGTAACACTCGAAGTGGGAACACCGCAGTTGGTTCTTGAACTTGCCGGTGATTTTGCTGATGACTATCTGGAGGAGGTCATCAATACAGCCCGTGAAACTTACAGTGAGGATCGAACGGATTTCATTGAGATCTTCGTGGATGAATTTGAAAGCCGTGATCCAAATGCCATGTTGAGCAGGTATTACAGATCAGATGCTGAGAATATCACTCGATTATCATCGAATGATGATATCAGAGATTTCTTGCAAAGTCAAAGAACGGCCGCTGTGGAAAGAGCGATAGAGATTATACGATCCAGAGTTGACCGATTTGGTGTAACTGAACCTTCCATCCTGCAACAGGGCGATAGCCGGATAGTGGTTGAGCTGCCGGGGGTTGATGATGAAGAGAGGGTGCGTGATCTGTTAAGAGGAACGGCCCGTTTGGAATTCAGACTCACACCGGAAGTAGATGAAATACGAAATGTGAAACAACAAATCACTGAATATTTTGTCAATATGGCCGAAGAAGAGCAGGATTCGGTTGATGTCGAAGATGATGAAGTGACTAATCTGCTTGAGATATTTGATCTGCGCGGAACCAATGATTATTCCTTTGGTTATGCCGCTGTAATGGATACTGCTGATGTGAACCGGATTCTCCAAACTGAAGCAGTTCAGAATCTGATTCCAAGAAATATGACTGTACTTTGGGGAGCCACTCCATTTGCACAGGACAATGGAATCGATCTATATGAGATGATCGCTGTTCGAAGTCAGATTGAGCTGACCGGTGATGTTATATCGGAAGCACGGGTCGCATTTGAACCGACCACCAATGTCCCGGAAGTGTCCATGACCATGGATTCTGAAGGAGGAAGGCGATGGGCAAGAATAACCGGAGCCAATATCGGCCGGCCGGTTGCCATTGTATTGGACGGACAAGTTTATTCCTATCCAACTGTACGTTCACAGATTAACAACGGCCGGTCATCCATTTCGGGAATGGGCGGATTGCGTGAGGCAGAAGATCTTGTCAACATTCTGATGTCGGGTGCACTTCCTGCTCCACTGGATATCATTGAAGAGCGTACCGTAGGAGCTTCGCTTGGTGAAGAGTCGATTCGTGCAGGTCTCTTTTCTGTTATGTTTGGACTTGGAATCGTAGCGATCTTTATGATCGCTTATTACCATGTCGGTGGTGGAATTGCAGACCTGGCATTGATGATAAACATCATCTTCATCCTTGGAATACTGGCCGGATTTCAGGCTACTTTAACACTGCCAGGTATTGCAGGTATCGTTTTGACGATCGGTATGGCGGTGGATGCCAATGTGCTGATATTTGACCGTATTCGTGAAGAGATGAGAGGAGGCAAAACCCTGCGTGCGGCAATTGATAACGGATATTCAAATGCGATGAGTGCCATTATTGATGCAAACGTTACCACATTCTTCGTAGCTGTAATCCTCTACAGTTTTGGTGTAGGGCCGATTAAAGGATTTGCCGTCACATTGATGGCCGGAATTGTAGCCTCACTCTTTAGCGCAATCGTAATCACACGTGTGATTATTGACTATCTAACGCGTGAAAAATCAGCTGTTGTCAGCTTCGGTTAATCATCAACGATTTTGAAATTTATAAACACTTTAAAGGAAATATATTATGAGATGGTTTGAATCACCAACATTCGATTTTATTAAAGCACATCAGATTGCTTACTTTTTCTCAGGCACTCTGATTGTAGCGTCCATCATCGCCATTTTTACGATGGGCTTGAATTACGGAATTGATTTCCGTGGCGGACAGGAGTTTGTATTTGAATTTGAACAACCGGTTAATGTTGTCGATATTCGAAGCGAACTGACTGAACCCCTTGGCAGTGTGCCGGAGATTAAACTCTTCGGATCTGAAAGTGAAATCCTGATTCGTATCGATACAGAGGCTGATATCTCAGTCACCAGAGATTTGGTACTTTCTACTTTTGCATCCATGTATCCGGATAATCCGGTTACGGTTCAGAAGACCGATTTAGTAGGCCCGCGATTTGCTGAAGATCTCAGAATGGGAGCGCTCTACTCCATCATTTTTGCACTCGCAGTTGTTTTTATCTACATCTTTATTCGTTTTAAAGGGTGGTATTTTTCAGCGGGTGCGATAGCAGCGCTGGCACATGATGTACTGATTGTGTTGGGTATCTTTACGGTCATGGCTGAATTTGCACCGTTTGATGTTAGCATCAATCAAGCGTTGATCGCTGCATTCCTAACCATAGTCGGTTATTCACTCAATGATACTGTGGTTGTATTTGATCGTATCCGGGAAAATTCCATCGTCTATAAAACAATGAATTTTAAGGACATGGTCAATAAAAGCCTGAATGATACACTCAGCCGTACGGTGATAACTTCTGTTACCACCTTGTTTGTGGTGACTGTGCTGTTTATCTTTGGTGGAGAGGTACTGAAAGGCTTTTCATTTGCACTTGTAATCGGTGTAATTTTAGGGACTTACAGTTCGCTATTTATTGCAAGTGCACTCGTTGTTGAACTTCAGGAACGAGCTTTAAAAGCTAAATAACAGATCCAATCAACTTAAAAATACGGTAATGATATGAGTTTTAATGTTTCTGAGCGCTACAATTGCGCCATCATTGAATTTAAAGGCAACGTCATGGGCGGGCCGGATGCTGTTAGCCTGAATGAAAAACTTCACGAACTGATTGAAAAGAATAAGACAAATGTTGTCGTTAATCTTTCAAAAGTGAAATTTATGAACTCTTCCGGTTTGGGTATGATGATAGGTGCCCTTACTACAATGAGGAAAGCAGGTGGAGATTTGCGCATCGCAAATGCAACGGATAAGATTGAGAGTTTGCTTATTATCACAAAACTCATCACCGTGTTTAAACACTATAAAACGTTGGATGAAGCTGTTGAATCATTCAAAGAAAGTTAATTTATTTTGAGTTCAGAGATCAATCATTAATCAACGGAGGTGTGCGAACACCTCCTTTTTTTTGGAAATTATGCCAGTAAGAATTGTAATAGGTGCCCAATGGGGCGATGAGGGAAAAGGAAAAGTTGTCGACATTTTAAGTGCAGAGGCCGACTATGTAGTCAGGTATCAGGGAGGTGCCAATGCGGGCCACACTTTAAAATTTGATGACACTACGATTGTATTGCACCTCATACCGTCCGGAATGTTTAACGGAAACTCTAAATGTATCATCGGTAATGGGGTTGTTGTTGATCCCATTTCTTTGGTGAATGAGATTGATGAAGTAGAATCTTTGGGTGTCAATCTGAAAGATCGTCTCTTCATCAGCAGTTCCGCACATCTGATCCTCTCCTATCACAAGGTATTGGATCAGGTTAAGGAGAAAAGAAGAGGCAGTGATGCCATTGGTACAACAGGCAGGGGTATAGGGCCGGCGTATGTCAGCAAAGTATCACGCGTTGGTATTCGTATGAATGACCTGCTTGATAAATCTACACTTTTCGATAAACTGGAGAAAAATCTGGTAGATATCAATATTGCTCTCGCAAATGTTTATGAAGAGGAAAAACTCAGTGCTGAAACGATTTTGGCCGAACTGGAGCCGGCTATTGAAAGAATCCGCCCATATATCTGTAATACGACCGATCTATTGCATGAAGCCCTTGATAGTGGTGAATCTGTATTACTTGAAGGAGCTCAGGGCAGTTTATTAGATGTAGATCACGGTACATATCCATATGTAACTTCCTCTTCTCCTACCGCAGGGGGTGCATGTACCGGTAGTGGAATACCTCCAATGGCGATTACACATGCTATGGGGATTACCAAAGCATATTGTACACGTGTCGGAAACGGACCTTTTCCTACCGAATTAAATGACCATGATGGTGAAAAACTGAGAAAAAACGGGCAGGAGGTTGGTGCGACAACAGGACGCCCCAGACGATGTGGCTGGCTCGATCTGGTAGCTCTTAAATATGCGATCAAATTGAACGGTATGAATGAACTGACTCTTACCAAACTGGACGTACTGGACGATTTTGATGAGATCAAAGTTTGTACCCATTACGAATTAAATGGACAAACGACCGGAAAATTCCCTCTTGAATCAATTGATGTTGCCAAAGTACAACCGATATACAAAACATTTAAAGGTTGGAACCGGTCCACACGAAATATTTCATCATTTGAAGACCTGCCGGATAACGCGAGAAAATATATTTTATATATCGAAAACTATACCGGAGTGAAGTTCAATATCGTATCAACCGGCCCCAAACGGTCTGAAACCATTTTGAGATAATTTCTCAACAACTCACGCGATGGAGAGGAATGGCCACTTTCAACTAACCTACATGATCACTGCTAATTCACGCAGTGATGCAACAAAATTAGCAGAAAGCATTCGGGTTGAACAGTCAGTTGAAATGCCAATCGATGCACTCCCTGCCGGAGCGAGCAGGGCACTTGGAGAAATTGTTTCTATAAATCCATCAAATGAAGAGGATTTTTGGATGGTTTCAATCTCCTATCCGAATTTTCTTGCAGGTGGAGATATCACACAACTGATCAACATTCTCTATGGCAATATCTCCCTGTATCCCGGTATTAAAGTAGTGAATGCCAATGATCATTATTTCAATGGCCACTTCAATGGCCCTTCTTTCGGGTTAAAAGGCATCAGAGAACTACTTAACAGAAAGGATCAGAAACCACTTAGTTGTACAGCACTTAAACCGGTCGGTTTATCTGCAAATGAATTGGCTGAAAGAGCCCGCCTCTTTGCTCGAGGAGGTATTGATATTATTAAAGATGATCATGGTGTGACAGACCAACAGAGTGCCTCTTTTCATGACAGAGTATCCGCTTGTGTCCAGGCAGTTCGAACAGGCGAACAGCATTCAGGGAAAAAAACTCTCTACTTTCCAAATATCACAACATCACCGGTAAAAATTCTGTCACGTTTTCAAGAAGCTGTAGAATTGGGAGCGGATGGGGTCTTAATTTGTCCGCAACTGGCCGGATTAGAAACCCTTCATGAGATTGCAAAGTTCAATCAGATTCCAATCATGGCACATCCTTCATTTTCAGGTGGATACATCATCCATAAAACCTCCGGTTTTACACCCTCTTTTTATTATGGAAAATTGTGGCGCGCATTAGGTGCGGATGCCATTATTTACCCAAATGCCGGCGGCAGGTTCACGCTCAGCGTAGATACTTGCCTGGAAATGAATGAGCAAATGCGTATCCCGTTTTGCGGATTCAACCCGGCCTTGCCAACACCGGCCGGTGGTATTCATTTAAACACCATTCCGGATCTGTTGAATCTTTATGGCCATGAAATCTGTTATCTTGTAGGTGGGAGTTTATATCAACATCCATCCGGCATAGAAAAAGCAACAAAGCAGTTTACTCAACTCATGGAGGCTCATGATGAATAATCGTTCCAAAGTGATTAAATCAGATCAATCCCATTGGCAGGGTGTTGAAAAAAAGGTCTACAAAACCGATACCGATAACTTTAAGGATATCCATCGTTTTACTCTTTTGGGGGAGGAAATTCAAGAGCTGAATTTTCAAACCCGATATTTTGAGATCGGGCCGGGAGGTTACTCTTCACTGGAAAAACACCGGCACCCACACAGTGTTATAATCATCAGAGGCTCAGGATCTGTTATATTAGACAATGAATTGATCCCTATTCAAACACATGATGTTGTTTATATTGCACCGCAAACCATTCATCAGTTTCACGCGGATAGATCGGAAGAGTTGGGGTTTATCTGTATTGTTGACCGCCACCGAGACCGGCCGGCTATACCGGATGATGAAACCATTCGCAGGGTGATTACCTCTCCTGATGTGTTGAATAAAATTAAAAAATAGTGTTGATAAGAACGTCCTAAAGGTTTTATATTTGTGTTCTTAAAAGATTGCGGGAATAGCTCAGTGGTAGAGCACCACCTTGCCAAGGTGGGGGTCGCGAGTTCAAATCTCGTTTCCCGCTCAAAAATAA
>JBBDJK010000112.1:0-3300 GCA_040879905.1 Balneolaceae bacterium
TTAAAAATGAGATTCAGTTCGAAGATAATCAATTAAAAAAGATGATTATCCGGCTCCTTTTAATAACTAAACAGAAAATCGAGTTTTTCCTTTAATCTGAAATTTGCCAAATATCCCTTTTCAAGTTCTTTACTGAATGGTATAGGAGTATGAATTGATGAACATCGTATTATAGGTGCATCCAGATATTCAAAAACCCTTTCAGACAACCCTGCTGAGATTTCACTCATAGGCCCCAACACTTCGGATGCTTCTTCAAGAAGAAGAACACGGCCTGTTTTGCGAGTTGATTCAGTGAGTGTTTTCCAATCGATTGGAGAGAGGGAACGAAGATCAATAATCTCGATGTCGACCCCTTTTTTGGAGTACTCATCGACGATTTCCAGTGCCCAGTGTACACCCATCCCATAGGTAATTATTGTGAGATCACTACCCTCACGTATAACGTTTGCAGACTCAATATCTATGATTTCGCAACGATCCGGTGTACTCTTTTTGATGCTTCTGTAAAGTTTCTTGTGTTCGAAAAAGAGAACCGGATTGGAATCGAATAGTGCGGTGTAGAGCATATTCTGTGCATCCTGAACGGAAGATGGGACCAATACTCTCAAACCCGGAAAAGGCATGAACCAGCTTTCAGGAGACTGTGAGTGAAAGGGGCCGCCACCGACTCCGCCACCGTGCGGAGCTCTTATTGTGATATTGATGTTGGGCATCCATCTATAGCTTCCCTTAGAGATATTGTTAACTATCTGGTTGTACCCGCATGAAATAAAATCGGCAAACTGCATCTCTACAACCGGTTTGAAACCCATCATTGCGAGCCCAATGGCTGCACCGATGGCACCCGATTCGATGATGGGTGTGTTTCGTATCCTGTTCTTCCCATACCGGTCAACAAATCCTTCTGATACCTTAAAAACACCACCATATTCAGCGATATCCTGCCCAATGAGTAAGAATGTATCATCCTCATCAAACGCTTGTTGATGTGCACGTTGAATGGCATCAATCATCCTCTTTTCACTTCTCTCGTTGCTTTTTTTGGCAATCTTTACCGCTTTCTTCGGTTGTGGAGAAAGAGAAGATCGTTGACGCTCAGTGGGTTCATCAAATTGAGGTTCAGGAGCATTCAAAGCTCTTTCTAAATCGGATTTAAAAGATTGTTTTAATGGTTCGGAGATAGTTGTAAACTCTTCACGGGTGTTGAATATCTTCTTGGATAACATCCACTCTTCAAATCGAAAGATGGGGTCTTTAGGTTTCCATTTTTTATACTCTGATTCGGGAACATAAAATGTTCCGGATGCTTCCTCATGTCCTCTCATCCGAAAAGTTTTTGCTTCAATCAGTACCGGTTTTCCTGCAATGGCCAACTCTCTGGCTTTAGTTACAGCCCGACTCACGGCAAATATGTCATTACCATCAATAAGCATCCCTTCTAATCCGTATCCGGTAGCGCGGTCTGCAAGGTGTTCACATGCATACTGTTCAGAGATAGGGGTGGAAAGCCCATAACCGTTATTCTCAATGATAAAGATGACCGGCAATTTCCATACACCGGCCAGGTTTAAGGCTTCATGAAAGTCGCCCTCACTGGTTGCACCATCTCCGCAGAAACTGACGGCTACCCGGTCCTTTTTTTTAAGTTGATAACCGAGTGCAATGCCATCAGCTACCGGCATGGTCGCAGCAAGATGTGAAATCATGCCGAATATGTTGTATTCTTTGATGCCAAAATGAAAGGATCGGTCGCGTCCGCCGGTAAATCCGTCCGCGCGGCCGAATAACTGACAAAACAGTGGGTAAAGTGGAACATTCCGGGTTGTAAAAACCCCTAAATTACGGTGTATGGGCAGGATATAGTCTTCAGAATGCAGGTTTAACACAGTGCCAACTGAGATCGCTTCCTGACCAATTCCGGAAAACCATTTTGTAATTCTGTTCTGCCTGAGAAGGGATAACATCCTTTTTTCAATGAGCCGTGGGAGCAACAGATGACGGTAAATCTGAAGGGCATCATCGGATGAAATTATTTTCGCGGGGTCTATCATTTATAATTAATTTCTGTGTAATTTATGTGTCTTTGAGAAAGAAAGAATTCTGAACGTCTCAAACAATAATTTCATTTAACAGATAACATTATTGATTGAATTTTTATGTTAAAATTGATGTGAAACAATATATATTTCGCATAGGTAAAACTCATTCAATTAAATATTTTATTTTTAGAGATCATTATAATCAAAACAAACCACTGACTGTATGGACAGGATAAAAAGACGATGGGTACAATACTACTTAACAAAAACTTAGCTTTACGTATTAATTTAAGGGTTCATAAATAATGGAAGCACTCGGAAGACAAATTCTTGTAGAATATTACGACTGTGATCAGTCAAAGATTAATGATGTAAGCTTTGTTGAAACAGCTCTTATTCAGGCTGCCAAAAATTCCAAAGCTACACTGATTTCACATAACTTCCACAAATTCAGCCCGTATGGAGTAAGTGGTGTAGTCGTTATTGCTGAATCACATATCGCCATTCATACATGGCCCGAATACAATTACGCTGCTGTTGATATTTTTACTTGCGGTGAGACCATTGACCCGTGGGTAATTCAGGAGTATTTAAAAGAAAATTTTGCATCACAGAACGTTTCAAGTATGGAGATGAAACGTGGTATGTTTAAAGTACCGGAAGGCCAGAAGTTACTATTTAAACCGAGTTCAGAATACCAATCCAATTAGGCCTGCTATAATCACCAGTAATAAACATCTTTCATTAAATGTTAAATGGGATGTTTTTTCATTTATTCTAAACAAAAATCATCAATACAAATTGATTCTGATATGATGGTACCAACCCCTAATATCTACTGCCTGGTAAAAGGCTCGGCAGAAGGACGAACACGACTAAATGCATTTGATAACTCTTTATTGGAAGCAGGTGTTGGTGATACGAATTTGATGCGGATGAGCAGTATCCTTCCACCGGGTGCAGAGCAGAGAAATATTGGTGATCTTGTCCTGCCAAAGGGGGGATTGATACCACTTGCGTATGCAACGATTGACGGTACGACTCCCGGCCGAATGATTTCTGCTTCGATTGCTGTTGGGATTCCTGAAGATGATCAAGAACCGGGTGTGATCATGGAGTTTGAAGATCATGCACCACTCGCGAATGTGGAAGGAATCGTTCGCCAGATGGTTATAGACGCTTTTGATTACAGAAACCGAAAACTGAAAGAGATCAAATCAATCGGAATAGAGCACAAAGTTGAGCGTTGTGGTGCTGT
>JBBDJK010000113.1:0-20787 GCA_040879905.1 Balneolaceae bacterium
AGCGATCAAGAGAATGATGGGTGACCACACTCCACACTCCACACTCCACACTCCAATCTACTTTGAATTAAACAGGAATAATGCCGGTTTTTTCTGAAGATCCGGTTCGTCAGTTTGTTTCCACTCAGATACTCTTTTTGTTTTTATAAATTCATCAGGCTGAGTGATATTGCTCGCAATACAGAGTTTGGTAGAGGGTGAAAGTTGTTGCAATAATGTTTGAAAAAGGATCTGATTGCGATGGGGTGTCTCCATAAAAATCTGGGTCTGTCCGGATCGGAGTGAAAATTCTTCCATAAACTTAATTTCTGCCAGCCTCTCGTTATCTCGCAATGATAAGTAGCCGTAGAATGAAAACTGCTGACCATTCAATCCGGAAGCCATTAATGCAAGTAATATGGAGGAGGGTCCGGTAAGTGGCACAACCCGGTAGCCATTATCGTGAACCAGGGATATAAATCCGGAACCGGGATCTGCTACGCCGGGGGCGCCGGCTTCTGACATTAATCCGACATTTCCACTCTTCAAGAGCGATAGATAACTGTACACTTCATGGCCGGGCGTCTTTTTATTTAAAACCCTGAAGGTGATTTCAAATTCAGGTTTAGGATGTCCGATCCATTTCAGGAAACTGATGCTCGTTTGTGGTTTTTCAACGATGAAACAGTCCAGGCTTTTGATGATTTCAATCGTATGATCCGGTAATACGAGATTCTCTTTGCGCTTACCGATTGGAGTTGGAATTAAATAGAGTATATGGTCTTTTTGCATATTTAAAACTGATAATTGAAACCATTCGTTTTTCGTAGAGTTGGAAAATGGTTAGATTATGAACTCAATCCAAATGAATCGTTGCAATGTCCATTCAAAAAAGAAAAAAAGAGCATGTTGATTTAACGTTGAACCGGGATGTATTTTATCATAAAAGTACCGGTTTTGAACGTTATGATTTTGTTCATAATGCGCTTCCGGAAGTGAATTACGAAGAGGTTGATCTGGCGAAGTCGTTTCTTGGCAGATCGTTTTCGTATCCGTTGTTTATCTCATCTATGACAGGCGGCTATTCCGAAGCCGGGGCTGTAAATGCAAAACTTGCCTCCTTTTGTGAGAGGAGAAACCTGCCATTTGGGGTGGGAAGCCAGAGAGCGATGCTTGAACATCCGGATCAACTGGAATCGTTCTCTGTTGTCAGAAAACATGCCCCTACGGCTTTCATAGCGGCCAATATTGGTGGAGCTCAACTGATAGGAGGACTCAAGAAGAGGAGCGTGGAGCTACTTGAAAAGAGCCTCAGAGCTGATGCAATCATTGTTCATCTGAATCCGCTTCAGGAGCTCATGCAGCCTGAGGGTGACCTTAATTTTTTTGGGATTAAAGAGGGTATTTCGAAATTGATCGAACAGAGTAGCTGTCCGATAATCGTTAAAGAGACCGGTGCAGGAATATCTTTTAAAACAGCAAACGAGTTACTTGAGTTAGGAGTGGATGTCATCGATGTGGCAGGAGCCGGTGGGACAAGCTGGGCTAAAGTCGAAAATCTTCGTGAACGCACTATCCAACCGATGCATCAATTTGATGATTGGGGTATCCCCACTGCGATCTGCGTGAAAGAGATCTATAACCTGAAGGAACACTATTCATTTGAACTCATTGCTTCCGGTGGAATACGGACCTCTTTTGATATCGCTAAATCGATCGCTTTAGGGGCTGATTTTTCAGCAACCGCTCAACCGATTATTAAAGCGATATTTGATCAGAATGAAGATGCATTGGATACGTTATTGAATCTGTGGATGAAAGAGAGCCGGATTCTGCTGACCCTTCTTGGGTGCTCAACCTTTGATGAATTGAACCAGTCTCATCTCAGGCCGGTTTGAATTGAGTACTTTACCGGTTGGTACGAAGAAAATTGGGACAAGAATCGGCCATTCTTTATCTCTTATAAATTCTCTATCTTTACGTGAATTAAAAAAATAGCCTTTTTGAAGTTTAAATTGAGTATCCGATGAATCTTGAAGACAAGCTAAGACAAGTAAATGAGCGCTATGATGAGCTCAATCAGGCTATGTCTGACCCGGCCATTTTTGACCGTCCAAAAGAGTATGCAGAATTGACGATCGAGCATACTCAATTGAAAGAGTTGGTTGATGATTATAAAGAGTGGAGTTCGTTAAAACAGCAACTGGATGGGAATGAGGAGCTTATTGAATCAGATGATGAAGCAGAGATCCGGGAGATGGCGAGGGAAGAGAATCGACAGATAAAAGAACGCTTGAGCGAGCTTGAAGATGAGATCAAATTTAAACTGATTCCCAAAGACCCGGATGATTCAAAAAACTGTATTGTCGAGATCAGAGCCGGAACCGGCGGGGATGAAGCTGCACTTTTTGCCGGTGATCTTTTTGAAATGTACCGCAAATATGCAGATAACCAAAAATGGACACTTCATATTCTATCAATTGGTGATAGTGAAAAGGGTGGTTTTAAAGAGATTGTATTTGAACTCTCCGGTAAAGAGGTATTTGGTAAAATGAAATATGAAAGTGGCGTTCATCGGGTACAAAGAGTCCCCGAGACGGAATCTCAGGGCAGGGTTCATACATCTGCAGCCACTGTGGCCGTACTGCCGGAAGTGACGGATGATGTTCAGATCGATATCGATATGAAGGATGTAAGGGTCGATACGTTTCGATCGAGTGGTGCCGGTGGTCAGCATGTGAATAAAACGGATTCAGCGATACGATTGACACATGAACCGAGTGGGGTCGTTGTTGAATGTCAACAGGAGCGTTCACAGCATCAAAATAAGGAGAAAGCACTCATGATGTTGAAAACCAAACTTTATGATGCTGAAATGGAAAAATTGAGATCTGAACGTGCTGCAGATAGAAAAAGTCAGGTCTCAACCGGCGACCGAAGTGCGAAAATCCGAACGTATAACTTTCCACAAGGCCGATTTACAGATCATCGGATCAATCTGACACTCTACAATCTGGATGATATATTAAAAGGAAATTTAAATGATGTCATAAAAGCATTACGGGTTGAGGATAACCTGGAGAAGTTGAATGCCGTCATGAATTAATTATTTATTGATTAGAAATGCCGACCTGGATTTTACATACAGAATTTAAATTTGATGCTGCTCATTTTATTGATGGGTATGATGGGAAATGCGGACGTATGCATGGACACACCTATAAGGTGCATGTCTCTGCAAAATCACATACGTTAAATCCTTCCAGATACTTAAAAACACCTGACATGGTGTGTGATTTTAAGGAGTTAAAATGGGCTGCGTCGGACGGGCCAAAAGGTGGGTTTGACCATACCGTGTTGAATGAGGAAATTCCCGTTGTAACCACTGCCGAACGGATCGCTGAATATATCCACAAAGAGACGAAAAATCGCATTCCGGACGATATTGAGGTAAAAGTAACCGTTTGGGAGACAGAAACCAGTTGGGTTGAATACACCGATCAAGATGTTTAAAGACGAAAGAAATACTACCACAAAAAATATTGAATCTACTGCGGATCATAAAGAGTATCCGTTAATGGAAGATTTTTATACAATTCAGGGGGAAGGTGTTCATGCCGGAAAGGCCGCCTATTTTATCCGACTGGCGGGTTGTGATGTGCAGTGTTGGTGGTGCGATGTCAAGGATAGTTGGGATGAGTCGATTCACCCAAGGGTTAAAACGATCGATCTTATTGATCGGGTAAAAGATAGTGGTGCGGAGATGGTTGTGATTACCGGTGGAGAGCCATTGTTGCACAATCTGGAGGCATTAACTTTTCGATTGAAACAGGAAGGATTGAAGGTTCATATCGAAACAAGCGGTTCATCACCACTATCCGGGCACCTGGATTGGATTACACTCTCTCCTAAACGGTTCAAAAAACCATTGGATGAAATTTTTCTCTATGTGGATGAATTAAAAGTTGTGGTACTCACAAACAAAGATATCGAGTGGGCAGAGTTGAATGCCGGGAAATGTCCGGATTCAGCAAAGTTATTGCTTCAACCTGAATGGGATACTCCAAAGTCGATCGAACTTATCGTAAATTATGTCAAGGAGCATCCAAAATGGGGAATTAGTTTGCAAACCCATAAGTTCCTGAACGTTCCCTGACATTATGGGGTTCGTTTTGAGAACTTAATTCTCTTCTATTCAGATATTCTGTTATTATGATTTACAAAAATTCATCTGTATTGATCACAGGCGCCAGTCAGGGGATAGGCCGAAATATTGCCCTTACATTTGCACATGAATCAAATCGGCCACTGCTGCTGCTGGCTCGAAATAGAAATAATTTGGAGATTACGGCTGACTTATGCCGTCAGGCCGGTGCTGAGAAGGTTGCCGTAATTGTTTGTGATGCATCCTCACAAGATGAGCTGAATAGAGTGACAATTCCCGAGGGATTTCCGGATCCGGGATTGATCATCAACAATGCAGGAGGGTATCTTTATAAACCACTCGAAACCACATCTGAAGAGGAGTTCAGGAATCAGATCGATGCCAATCTATTTACAACTGTACATGTGGTGAAGCGATTTTTACCGGTGCTAAGAACGCTTGACCGTGGCCTAATCATTAATATTTGCTCTGTGGCGGCCTTGAAGGGCCTGGGTGATAGTGGTGCATACTCTGCTTCCAAACACGCCCTCCTCGGCTATACACGATCACTCCGAAAAGAATTGATTGATACACGAATAGGGGTTACAGCCATTAATTTGGGCCAGACGCACTCTACCTCTTGGGAAGACTCGGATATGAGCCCGGATAAGTTGATCAATCCATCAGATGTGGCCGAACTGATCGTCACGATGTCACGATTATCGCCACAATCATTAGTAGAGGAGATATCCATTCAGCCTCAAAATGGCCGGGTTGCACCTATGTGACAAGCAGATCAGGTTTTTCAAAGGCTCCTATTGAAAATTTTAAAAATCAATTATCAATCGTTTCTTTAAGGCTTATTTCTGCAAATTCTGCATCCTCTTTGAATTTGTTGAACCCGGCACGACGAACCGGACTTCCTTCAAAAATGGAATCAAACTGATCCTCTGTAATCAGACTCCATGAATCCAGGGGAGGGTGTAATACTTTTTCCCGTGGCCGCAGATCATCATCCTGACCAAAACCGGCATTTTGGTTCCATGGGCATACATCCTGACAGATATCACATCCAAACATCCATCCGGCTGTCTGATTTTGTAAATGTTCCGGAATTCTCTCTTTCAATTCAATAGTGAGATAGGAAATACATCGGTTTGAATCAATTCTATAGGGTTCATGAATGGCATGAGTGGGGCAGGCATCGATACAGGCTGTACAGCTTCCGCAATGGTCTGTAACCGGAGAATCATATACAAAAGGAACATCCAGTATCATCTCGCCGATCAGGAACCATGAACCATGTCTTTTGTTCAACATATTTCCATTTTTTCCAATCCATCCAAGGCCTGATCGTTGAACCCACGCTTTATCCATCACCGGTGCTGAATCAACGAAAAAGCGTCCATCCAGGTCACCAATCAACTCTTTTGTATAGAAAAAAAGTTTTTTAAGCCTGCTCTTAAAGACCTTGTGATAATCTCTTCCACGAGCGTATTTTGCTATTTTAGGGCCTCCGGAGTTCAAGTCAAACTGTTCATTCTCTTTAAACCGATAACTCATGATCACACTCACTACGCTCTTAGCCCCGGGCACAAGCTTTGTGGGGTCTATACGCTTGTCAAAATTGTTCTCCATCCAGGCCATGGTTCCATGGAGGTTTTGATTGAGCCACTGTTCCAAGCGAAAGGCTTCATCATCCAGAGGGCCGGCTTTTGAAAAACCACATGCGTCAAAACCTAATTCGATCGCTTTTTGCCTTACTTTATAGGTTGCTTCAAAATTATCCATGTCTGAAAATGATCAGGTTTTTTGTGAGTTGCAAGAAGCAGGGTAGAGACGGGGAAAGGTTATGGGAGGAGGCAGATCAATTGTATCAGCTATTTAGATAAAAAAAGGGTGTATAAATTAATACACACCCTTTTTGTCATATTCTAAAGAATAAACAAGTTCGCTTATTCCGATTCAACTATATCAAGGAGTTCAACTTCAAATATCAAAACAGCTCCCGGGGGGATGATACTGCCTTGTGGTGGGTTGTTACCGTAAGCAAGATTGGATGGAATAAAAAATTGGTATTTTGAGCCAACTGACATCAGTTGAACCCCTTCAGTCCATCCCGGAATGACTCGATTGAGAGGGAATGTTATTGGTTCTCCTCTATCGTAAGAACTGTCGAACACTTCATCCGAGAGAAGTGACCCTTCGTAGTGTACCTGAACCTGGTCAGTGGCGGCAGGACTGGCACCGTCACCCTCTTCAATCACTCTGTACTGAAGGCCGGACCCGGTTTCAAAAACGTCAGAATTAAGTACATTTTCCTCTAAAAATGCACGTCCTTGTTCAATATTGATATCAGCCTCAGCAGCTTGACGTTCCATTTGTTGGGTTTGTAATTCTGCAAAAAATTCCTGGATCAAGACCTGCATTGAACTATCATTAATAGCGGCTTCTTCTTTCCTGAATGCAGCATTAAGTCCGGCGACGTAATTTTTAACATCAACGTCGTCAATTCCTTCATTAGCAAGGCTGCCCCCTTGAAGGTATCCAAAACTGTAGCTTAAAGAATCAAGCTGATTAGTGAGGTTGGCATCGGATGATTCCATAGAACTATTGCAAGAACTTAATAATCCAATCATACTGACTGCTATGAGTATGGGTAATAGTAGATGTTTCATGTCGTTTTTTAAGTTTAAGATGTTTTGTTAAAGGTATACTTTTTTAAAACTAACCAAAAGGATGCATTGAAGAGCGTCCATTTTTGGCAGATAGGTTAAAATGTTATAGATGCATATAGCATGATCATTTGAATATATGATTCAATTTGTTCTTATATTACTGTGATATCAAATAAAATTTTATAAAATCAGCAGGAAAAAAAACTTTTGAAATTTACTGAATTTAATCTATCCGATTCTCTAATTGCCGGGCTAAATGATGTTCAATTTAATGAACCTACAGCTGTTCAGGAAAAATCAATTCCAATTGTAATGGAGGGGAAAGATCTGATCAGTACGGCTCAGACGGGAACCGGTAAAACCGGTGCGTTTGTTATTCCGATTATGGAGAGGATTCTCCAAAGTAAAAGGGAAGGAGTAAAAGCACTGATTTTAAGTCCGACAAGAGAGTTAGCCACGCAAATTGATGAGCAAGTATTTGCGATTGGCTATCATGCTTCCATTTCATCAGCTACGGTTATTGGAGGGAGTGACTTTTCCGTTCAGGCAAAGGCGTTAAAGGCAGGTGTTGATATTATTGTGGCAACACCCGGCCGTTTAATGGATCAGCATAAAGTGATGAGCATCGATTTTTCGAAACTGGAATATCTGGTTTTAGATGAAGCTGACAGAATGCTCGACATGGGATTTTTGCCGGACATCAAAAAAATCATTTCGTGGTTACCGGAAAACAGACAAACGCTTCTATTTTCTGCAACGATGCCAATAGAGATTCAGAAATTGGCATCAACCATCATGAAAAATCCGGAAACGGTTGAGATTGAGAGGTCGAAGCCGGCTCAATCTGTTGAACAGCGTGCCTATACACTTCTCAGCAATCAAAAAATCCCACTGGTAAAGGGAATTTTCAAAGAGCTTGAGTGGGAATCCTGTATCATTTTCACTTCAACAAAAAAAGGAACGGATGAATTGCAGAGACTCCTCAAAAAAGAGGGGATCAAAGCACAAAGTATACATGGCGATCGTTCGCAGGATGAGCGGAATAAAGCACTGAATGCTTTTAAAAATGGCCAGGTGCCCGTTATTGTGGCTACAGACGTTTTAGCGCGCGGGATAGACATCAAAGGTGTATCAATCATCATTAACTATGATGTTCCCAATAATGCGGATGATTATATCCATAGAGTGGGTCGTACAGGCCGATATGACAAGTCTGGAATAGCCATTACATTTGTCACCAGAAGGGATAGCCGAACTTTTCAGGATATTAAAAAAATCAAAGAGAATAAGATCAAAACGATTGATGTTCCTGAAAACTTTAAGCATACCGGATCTTTTTCATGGAAGGATGATTTTGATTTCTCTCCTAAACAGAGAGAGCAGAAACCTGATCTGAAAGAGACGAGTGAGGATAAAGGTGAAGAGGAAAGGTCAACAAGAGATTCAACCCAGGACCAGAAGCGGTCACAAAAATCAAAGTCAAAATCAAAATCAAACAAAGAAAATAACAGGTCTGAAGATTCCAATAAACAGTCGACCAAAAAGGTTCAATCAAAAGATCGTACTGATACAGAAAAGGAGTCTAAAAAACCGGTGGAGAAAAAGAAAAGTAACAAGGGACAGAAACCACCTGCTGAACAGGAATCTGTAAAACCTTCACATTCTTCTTCTCCTTCACAATCATCATCATCAACAACAACAGCGGATAAAGCGAAAAAAGCAAACTTGCCGCCCATTCATGAGAAGGCCGTGGAGTACAATAAAAGAGCCAGAACTCCATCGAAAGGTATGTGGGGCTTATTTAAGAGCTATATTCCCAGATTCCGAAAATAGTTTCTTGTCATGCGAAGAGTTACTTCCATCCTCATTTGGGCCGGTATCATCTTGTTGATCATTTTTTGGTATCCTCTTCTATTGATCATCCGGATCTTTGACCGAGACCCGGTTCGTTACAGAACCGGCCGAATGTTTCGCCGGCTTGGATTCGCTATTTCACGGATAAATCCGAATTGGATGATCTCTTTGGAGGGTTATGAACATCTGAACGACAGAGAACCCTATGTGATGGTCAGCAATCACCTGTCGAATGCTGATATCCCGGTCATTTCAAATCTTCCATGGGAGATGAAATGGATCGCCAAAAAAGAGCTTTTTGATCTGCCTCTTTTAGGATGGATGCTAAAACTATCCGGAGATATTTCCGTAGATCGTAAATCTTCAAATAAGAGATCGGCTGTATTCAAACAGTGTTCATATTATCTGGAAAAAGGTGTTTCAGTGATTTTTTTCCCCGAGGGTACACGATCCAGGAGCGGAAAATTGAATAAATTTGCCGTTGGGGCTTTTGATCTGGCAATTCGTGAGAACATTCCGGTTTTACCGATCGCTGTAGATGGCACTCAAAAATGTTTGCCCAAAAAATCATGGCTTTTTGAACCTGAAGTGTATGTCAAATTGAAAGTACTGGATCCGGTAGATGTATCCGGTTATAGCAGAGAAGATAGTTTTAAACTGATGGATAAAGTAAGAAATGATATTGCCCGACAGTTATCTGAGTGGAGGGGCATTCCGGTCAGAGAGGTGGATTCTCTTTATAATCATTCTTGAAGTCATCATGAATGGCATCGTTATGAGCCTCATCTATCGGCGACTCATATAGTTCACCGGTTTTTTTCGGTGTACGAGCAATTTTCAATGCTACAAAAAGTGCCAGCAGCGATAGTATCAATGAAACAATTGGGTAGAAGATACTTTCTGTATCTATTAGAATATGGATCTGGCCATATCTTAACAGGATAAGAAGCAGCATAAATGTAGAGAATGTCAGAATCTGTTTGTCTCGTCCATAGGTCAATGAAAACATCGCGCCAAAAAAAGCACTGAACCCGGCAATGACTGTGAGCAGGATAGGCCAAAGCAATCCCGGATAATTACTGTATGAAAACATCAGAATATCCTGTTTCATATAGAGGGCGATAATGACTCTTGAAATAGAATCCACACTCAATACGATACTGATCCCAACAAAACTTCCAAGTAAACTTTTTTTCACATTTGAACCATTAGATTTTTATTCCATCTATAGGATCCTATAATCTACAAAAAATAAAGGTCAGCAGATAGAGTCTCATAATAAATCAACGATATAAAATGGTAACGAGTTAAATGAATTAAAAGTGTTCATTTGATACGGTCAAAGCCATAAACTTTTGTATCTTCAATCGAAATTTGAAATCAATTAAAGGAAATTAAAGAAAGATGCCAGAAAACGATTTTTTAGACCCCAAAGGCGACATTACACTACGAGATAAAGAGCTCATTGAATCCCCGGAGATGATCAAGATTGCTGAAAAAGTGATTGAAATACATAAGTTGAATCTGGGGCCTGCTCAAATTGGGTATTTGTTGGTCTATCCGAATATATCCAAACAGAAAGCAGCTAAATGTGTGAAGGCATCGAGAGAAGTGAAGCACTTTTCGGGGCACGATTACCTGATTGAAGTATCCGGTGATCTGTGGGATATGCTCGATGAGGATACCCAAAAAATGTTGATTTACCATCAACTGCTGCATGTGGATCCGGTCTTTAAAGCAAAGAATCAGGAGTGGAAGATGCAGATCAGGAAACCGGACTTTTCAGATTATTATGAAATCAACGATAAATTTGGAAATGAATGGTACAAAACGATTCAGGCAACCGTCTCTTCACTTCATGATCTTGATCCACGACAGGAGGGAAAGGTTTCTGTTTAATCGACTTGATTTGATTCTTCTGAACTATTTTCCGGCAGTTAGAGTAGGGCGTTTACTTGCAAAAGTGTGCCCTTGAAGTTTTATTTGACGTATTTTCCAAAAAAGTAACCCAAGAAACGATGCAGGTTGATCAAACTGAATTGAGGTTTGTGCAAATCTCTCAAGAGTTTTATCAATAGCTGCAGTTTCTTTCAAATTAAGCACATAAAATCTCTCACTTCCGGTTATTTTTTTTAGAAAATATTTTTCCTGTGGGGTTGCATAACGAACCGATGAGTAGGTATATCCGGTATATTGACCGGCCAGAACGTCTCCGTGATTGAAGAGTATATTCTTATCTGATTTGGCAATGACTGAAAATAACTCATCAATATTTTTGTAAGACTCTTCTTCGTTTTGAGAAATAACAGTTGAGAGATCAATCTCAATAAATTCTCCAATTTTCTTTTGCAACCGTTTAATCAGATTGGTTTTGCCCGCCTGGTATGCTCCAATAAATATGATCAGATAGTGAGAACGATCCAGGTTTATTTGGCTTACTCTGTCGAGAAAGCCGGTTATCTCTTTATCGTTGTGTTTGAGTACTTCAAGTCTGGGCATTCTGATTGTTCTTAAAAGTTTAATGTGTAAAAATGTACGTGGAATATAATGGTACTGATGATAAAAAAATTTCAATTCATCAGCTATATTTTGTTGAATCGTTCAAAAGCGGCTTTCTCCAAGGATTCCCGGTTGTCAGGGTGTGCGATATTGATCAGAGCTTTCGCCCGTTCGCGTAAAGATTTACCATATAGATTAGCAATTCCATACTCGGTTACGATGTAGTGAACATGAGCCCGGGTTGTAACTACACCGGCACCTTCTTTTAAAAAAGGTACAATCTTGGAATCTCCCCGCCGGGTAGCGGATGGCAGTGCAATAATCGGTTTTCCACCTTCAGATAGTGAAGCACCCCGGATAAAATCCATTTGGCCACCTACACCGGAAAAGTGATAGGTACCTATTGAGTCAGCACAAACCTGACCGGTCAGGTCGACTTCAATCGCACTGTTAATTGCTGTTACTTTAGGGTTACGGCGAATAACAGCGGTATCGTTTACATACCCACAATCGAGCATGGCTACATTTGGGTTATCATCCACAAAGTCATAGAGTTTTTTGGAGCCGACCAGGAATGAGGAGACAATGCGGTTTGGATGAATTCGTTTTGCTGAATTATTCAAAGCACCGGACTCAAAAAGGGGTATCATTCCATCAGAAAACATCTCTGTATGAACCCCAAGGTCTTTATGATCTTTTAGAGCATTCAAAACGGCATCAGGTATAGATCCGATTCCCAACTGAAGAGTGGCACCGTTTTCCACCAGGCTGGCACAATGTTTTCCGATCTGTATTTCAGATTCTGTAAGTACGGGCTGGTGATGTTCCGGCAATGGATCATTCACCTCTACGGCAAAATCGATGATGCTTTTATGGATAATTCCATCGCCATGAGTTCTGGGCATATTGGGGTTCAGTTGTGCAATGACCAGATCGGCGTTGTTTACCGCTGCCCTGGAGGCATCTACAGATACACCTAATGAGCAATAACCATGTTTATCGGGTGGGGTTACATTGATGAGTGCAACGTTTATATGGATGATCCCACGATTAAAAAAATTAGGTACTTCGCTTAAAAATACCGGTATATAATCCGCTTCTCCGGACTGTATGGCTTTTCTTACATTCGCACCTGCAAAAAAGGACCTGGTTTGGAATGTATCAGAATATTTTGGATCTGTATAGGGTGCAACCCCTTCTGTGTGTAAATGGTAAACAGTGATATCTGATAGTTCTGAGTGACGATCCGTTAGAGCCAGTACCAATTGTTGAGGGGCAGCGGCCGCTGTATGGACAAAGACATGGTCACCCGATTTAACCTGTTTAAGAGCTTCTGCTGCTGATACAATTTTCATAAATATTGGTACATATTTATTTTAACGTGAGTTCGATATAAAAATCCTTAAAACTTATATTTCGACTTCATCCCGCCGGAAAAACGCCGTCGGGATTGCGCTCAATATGACGTATTCAATCATTTATCAACGTCCTTATACCGAACTCCAGGTTAATTTTATTAATTATCTCTTAAATATAGGGAACTTTTGCTTGAATACAGAAAAGGGAACAAGATCACCCTATAAAAAAGCCTGCACAATTTATGATTGTGCAGGCCTGTTAGAATCTATGATAAAACGGATTGTCAATGAGACATTATGAGATCATTCTCAAGTTTTCCGGATCCCATCCAAGCACGCGATTTTCACGCAAACTGATATTGGTTAACAGTGATGGGGCGGCAGCCCTGAAACCAAAATACGGATCCTGAACCTGCGGTGCGTCGTTTCGAATCGAATTGAAGAAATTAACGAAGTGATCCAGGCGTGAGTCATACCCACCCGGTGCCCGGTACTCTTCACTTTGATTCATATCCGGACTAACTGAAACACTACTCTTCTGTTGTTGAATCAGTTTGTTCTCGATCCGATTCTGATCTGCTTCAGAGAAAGTAAATACGGAGTTATACCCTCTTACCAGCTCATCTATTCCGGGCTCCCGGCGTGGCACCCTGTTGAGCCGGATTGAAGATCCGGGGCTAATTTCCATGGATCCTTCATCACCGATAAAGAGGAACTGTGTTCCTGAACCCCCGCCATCCGCCAGATTACTCTGCAATACACATGTAAATTCAGGATGATTATCGGTTTCAGGATATTGATACTGGCCACAGACCAGATCCTCAGCGTCACGGCCATCATGCCATGAGTTGAGTCCGCCAAAAGCGGATACCCTGTTAGGGCCGTTGGAGTTCAATACGGTGTGGATACCTGTGAAAAGGTGGACAAACAGGTCACCCGCTACACCGGTACCGTAATCGTCGTAATTTCTCCATCGGAAGAAACGAGTTGGATCGAATGGACGTTGTGGAGCACTTCCCAGGAAAGCATCCCAATCCAGATTGTCAGGATTTGCTGATTCAGGGATGGTGTATTGCCATGCCCCCAGAGATGAGTTACGGTTATACTGTGCTACAATTTGATTCAGATTACCAATGGCTCCGGATCTAAAGAGTTCAGCAGCTTTCAGAAAGATCATGTCACTGCTAAACGAACTGCCCACTTGCATGACCAGATTGGCCCGGTCGTACGCCTCAATCACAGGGTTCCCCTGTTCAATTCTTTGTACCATCGGTTTTTCACAGAAGACGTGTTTACCGGCTTCCAGTGCATCGAATGTCATTTTACTGTGCCAGTGATCCGGTGTACTGATAATAACAGCGTCGACATCATCACGGCTCAGTATTTCCCGGTAATCTTTTGTAGTGAAGATATCTGCACCATAAAGCTCTTTTGCATGCACCAGCCTGGAGTCGTATGCATCGGCGACGGCAACGAGTTCCACACCCGGTACTTGCAATGCGGTTCGAACATTAAAGTGGGCGATGATGCCCATTCCTATTGCAGCCACACGAATCTGATCATTTGCTGAAAAAAGGCTTTTCCACTTTCTGGAATTCAGTTCATTAAAAGATGACGACGCAGCCTTTGCTGCAAATGGTGCCATTGTGAGGCCGGCGAAACCCAACGCACTCCTTTTTAGAAAATCTTTACGCGATTGATTAGACATATAATTAATACCCTATTTTTACTGGTTCATAATTTTAAAGACAAACAGACTGTTGGTTAAATTTCCAATTCCGGCCCTTTCAAATCATGCCGAAAAGTATTTGCCTATATACAGAGGTTATTCAATAGAGAGGTATAATGCAATTTAATTCGGTTGAAATTTAAAAATTGGAAGCGTTTTCACAGGGAGTGGGATCTTCATAACGTTGAGATTGTCAGTGAATTTATCTTCAATGCAACAAAGCACTATAAATTTCGTAGTTTGCAGGGGTTCTTGGGAAACTGATATAATCTGACTTATAAGCAGGATCCGGATCAACATAAATATCGAGATTGAGTTTTAATAATTTAACTAAAAACGGTAGTAAACCATGTCTGAATTTAAAAATCCATTTGAAGGAAATGACCTAAACATCCCACCTCAAATTAAAAACTTGATGGGTAACATACGGATGATACTCATAGGTATTGTTGCGGTTGTGTTGTTGTTCTCAAGTGTGTATACGGTTGAACCGGAGGAGGTTGGGGTTGTCCAGCGATTCGGTGAATATGTACGGACTGCAGAATCCGGCCTGAATTTTAAAATCCCATTTACGGAGCGGGTCAAAATTGTTCCGGTTGAACGACAATTAAAGCAGGAGTTTGGATACAGAACTGTTGAATCCGGTGTGCAAACCCGATATACAAAGGCCGGTTATGTAGATGAATCACTCATGTTGACCGGTGATTTAAACCTTGCTGATGTTGAGTGGGTGGTTCAATACAGAATTACGGATCCTTATAATTATCTATTTAAAGTCAGGAATCCGGATAAAACGCTACGTGATATGTCGGAAGCTGCTATGCGGCAGGTAGTCGGTAACCGTACTGTGAATGAAGTGTTGACTATCGGCCGGGCCTCGGTGGCAGCCAGAGTGCAGGAAATTTTACAGGAATTGAATACAGAATACGAAACAGGTATTCGGATAGAGCAAGTTGTATTACAGGACATTAACCCACCTGATCCGGTAAAACCCTCCTTTAACTCCGTAAACGAAGCGCAACAACAACGAGAGACTTTGATCAACCAGGCTCGCTCGGAATATAACCGTGTCATACCCAGGGCGCGTGGTGAAGCACTGCAGACTATCCAACAGGCCGAAGGTTATGCGATTAACAGAACGAATACGGCACAAGGTGAAGTTGCTGCTTTTGTTGATCTTCACAGAGAGTATATACGAGCTCCACAAGTTACAAAACGAAGAATATATTACGAGACAATGCAGGAGTTACTGCCCAAAATTGGAAACAAAGTGATTACTGATCAAGATGGAGTAAATGTTTTACCACTGCTTCAAATGCAAATGGAAGGCGCATTACCGGTTAATCAAAACTCACAAAATAATTAAGGGATCAGAAAATGAATAATAAATTAGGATTAATAATTGCAGGTTTCGTGATTTTGTTGATTTTATTGATGAATAGCTTTTATTCGGTAGATGAAACAGAGCAGATCATTTTGACACAATTTGGAGCTCCAATAGGAGATGCAGTGAATGAGCCGGGTTTAAAAATGAAAGTGCCATTTATCCAAAAAGTAAATCGCTTTGACAAACGATTTCTGGAGTGGGATGGTGATCAAAATCAGGTGCCGACAAAAGATAAAAAGTTTATTTTTGTAGATTCTTATGCAAGGTGGCAAATTACCGATCCACTTCAGTTTTTCAGACGTCTACGGGATGAGCGGGGGGCACAATCGAGGATAGATGATATTCTTGATGGCGAGACGCGTAACGCTGTTGCTTCTCATGATTTAGTTGAATTGGTACGTACATCTAACAGGGAACCGGATATGGATGCTGAGATATTCGATGTGATTGTAGATTCACTTGAAACCATTGAAGTGGGCCGAATAGCCATTCAGGAGATTGTTTTGGAACTCGCAAACGAGCGAGCCTCAGATCTTGGTATTGCCATTCTCGATTTTCGATTCAAACGAATCAACTATGTGGAAGATGTACGCCAAACCGTATATGACCGAATGATTAGTGAACGTATTAAAATTGCTGACCTATTTCGATCGGAAGGACAGGGCGAGGCTTCCAGGATTGAAGGTGAAAAGGAGCGTGAACTGCTTGAAATTCAATCAGCAGCTTTCAGAGAGGCCAGGGAAATCAGAGGCAGGGGGGATGCTGATGCCGCGTCAATCTATAATGAGGCTTATAACAGCAGTGCAACCACACGGGAGCTTTACGATTTCATTAAAGCCATGGAAGCATATGGTACTGCGTTTGATAAGCAAACAACAATTTTCTTATCAACAGACAGCGAGTTCTTTAAGTATTTGAAGTCTATTGATTAGCCGGTAACGCTTTTTTGGGTTTGCAAGTTGATCAACAATGTTGAAGGAGTGAAATGAGAATGGTTGTTGCGAACCATTGCACCTTTCAGAAACGATATGGTTGTTGGTGTGCAATGTACGTATTGAATTTTTTTTGGTACCGGCCGGCACGGCTTTCTAAACTCCTTTTTTATTCCTTAATCGAAAATCTGTAAATGGTTTTTGAAGAATACTCCTCACCCGGAGTGAGTAACGTTGATGGAAATTCGGGCCTATTAGGGGTATCAGGAAAGTGTTGTGTTTCAAGGCAAAAAGAGGTTCGTCTTAAATAGGGTTCGCCTCGTTTTCCAATTTCATTGCCTGTTAAAAAATTTCCTCCATAAAATTGTATACCGGGCTCGGTGGTAAACACGTCCATTTGACGGCGGCTTTCGGGTTCATATACACTTGCTGCAAATATCATCTCATCTGAAATTGCCGGTTGGTTCAAAACAAAATTGTGATCATACCCATTGCCAAAAATCATTTGTTGATGATCAGAGTTAACCCTGTCACCTATTTGATGGTACTCCCGAAAATCCAATGGTGTGCCATTTACAGACTGAATTTCGCCTGTTGGAATCAAACTTTCATCAACCGGAGTGAAATGATCTGCATTTACTTTTAAATAGTGGTTATTAATCGATGAGCTGCCTTCACCTGCCAGGTTGAAAAAAGCGTGGTTGGTGAGATTTACATGTGTTGGCTGATCCGTTTCTGCCCTATAGGTAATCACCAGTTCATTATTGTCATTCAGTTTATAGATAACTTCGGCCTGTAAATTTCCGGGATAACCCTCTTCGAGGTGCGGTGACAAATAGGAGAGGATCAGAGTTTGATCATCGGGCTGTTCAGCGTCCCACACAACCCGGTGGAACCCGCCGGGTCCGCCATGAAGATGATTAGGCCCATTATTTGCATCCAGAACATACTCTTCACTGTCAATTTCGAACCGGGCATTTCCAATTCTGTTGCCATATCTTCCAATAATCGCACCAAAGTAAACCTCTTCCGACTCAATAAAATCATCGATTGTATGATATCCTGTAACGATGTCTTCAAAAATAGCATTTTTATCGGGTACGAACAGGCTTACAATTTTCCCTCCATGATTTGTGATATCAGTCCGCAGCCCGTTACTGTTTTTAAGTGTATACAAACCCACCTGTTTGCCGTCTATTTCAGTTTCAAAATGTTCGGCAACGGGGAATTCTACACCATCAGCCAATTGGATTTCATGTTCGCTATTGCAGCCCGGGAACATAAAAATCATTGTTATTGAAAATATCAGGCTATATTTAATCTTTGAGATCATCATTTTTTTGAATTTTCCAGTTCTTCAACTATACGGTTAGCTTTATAAATGTGACGAAGGGATTCCAGCATACCACGCACATCAACGGATACAGAACGGGCACTGCGGTCATCCAGAATAAATGTACTGGACCCCATACTTTCGACATTGCCATCGAAAGCCAGTCCCACTACCTCAAGATTGATATTCACAACCGGTGAACCGGAATTACCGCCAATAATATCATTGGTGGATACAAAATTGACAGGAGTGGCGAGATCAAGGGTTGTAGAGGGTGTGGCCCATCGTTCCGGGAGTGCCCATTCCGGTTCATCCACATGAGAATGATGGCGGTCATATAATCCATAGAATGTGGTGTAGGCAGGAGCATAGGTTCCGTTGTATTCATAACCTGCTACCACACCATCCTGAATCCGTGGTGAAAAAGTAGCATCAGGGGGGATGCTTGTACCGTAAACGGCAAACCACCCGCGGCCAAGTTGCGTCTGAAGTTCACCTTCCTCTTGAATCAGTTCACGAAAACGGTCGGTATTATCAAACAGCCGTTGGCCAAATGTCCTGAAATAAGATACTGCCGGGTCATCAATTGCTGAATCAGCTTCTTCGAGCAGTTCCAGAGTTTGCGCTGCAGTGGCAAAATCAGAATTTGCAATCAGATAGTCAGCAACGGTATCAAACGATCGCCCATCAGTGATTTCCTGCAGGTAGGGGTGTTCACTTCCCAGTGCATCGGCGAGATAATTCAGATGGGTAATGATGAGTTGTTTTTCCAAAAAAGGATTTTTGTCATGAATGTTTTCAATTTGGTTCTTCAAGGCTGCCTTCGTTTCTTCATCATTCTCAATACGATCCATCCTGGTGTAAAAGTAGGCACGTTGCAGCAACGCAGCTGAAGCAAAGGAGTTGGGGGTAATACCAAGTGTTAAAAAAGAATACGGTGCAAGGGCAGCCTTTTCCTCCTGAATTTCAGCAATTCGGTCAATGATTGGGATGTAGGTATCACTTAATTCCGGGGATTCGTTAAGTGCTTCAATAAAGTTTTGCTCATTATCCACACGGCGACCCATCAGATATTCATCATTGTGAGCAAGTATTTGTCCGCCGAAAAGTTTTTGTGAGTTTTTAAGCCCAAAAATGGTATTTCGAAGCTGCTGAGCCTCCGGTGTTGTGGAATCATACTCAAAAAAAGCTTCCAGCCCTTCAATGATGCGGGTGAAAAGGCTGGTTCGAAACGGGAGGTCGAAGGTGCCTGTATGAGCAAGCTGAGCCACAGTATTCAACCGGGTAGTGCGCCCCGGATTACCAATCATGAAGACTCCATCGTCTTCCTGAACGCCATTTTCGGCAAATGGGAAGTAATACTCGGGTTCGTAGGGTTCATTATCCACATAAACGCGTAAAAAAGACATATCCAGATTGTATCGCGGGTATGTAAAATTGTCGGTATCGCCGCCGTAGTAACCAATTTGCAGCTCAGGTGCCATCACCATCCGGATATCCGTAAAGCGCCTAAAGATGTAAGCGGAGTAACGGCCACCATTAAACAGTGAAACCACCTGAACCTGGCGATCGCCATAATGCGCAACCTCTTCACTCAATTCGGCCTGAACCCTTCCGATTGCTTCCTGTCGCGCATCTGATTGCATTTCAAGCGGGGCAGCGTCCACTTCATTCAGGATGCGATCTGTTACATCACGTATATCCACGAGCTGATCCACATAATAATTCTCGATTTTACGTTCATGAGAGAGGCTGTCGGCATAGAATCCGTTATCGAGGGTATTCTCGCCCTCCAGCCCGATTTGTGTCGTCAGATTTCTGGCACAGTGGTGGTTGGTCATCACCAGTCCCATATTTGATACAAACGAACCTGAGCAGCCACGGATGCGAACAGCGCTCATGCGGGCGTGCTCAAACCAAGCTTCATCGGGGGTAAAACCGTAGGTTTCGGCAAAATATTCAACAGGGGCGTACTCAAATGTCCACATCCGTCCGTTATCGAGGATGGATGATGGAACCGGTTCAAATTCAGGAAGCAGTGATACAGGTGCTTCCTGAGAGACGGGTTCCGGTGAAGGAGCCGTTGTTTGCTGTGGCGTAGAACAGGCAGACAGTAGAAGTAAAAAGGCAAAAATGGAAGTGAATTTTATAAAAGTAGATTTCATTGGGTGCGTCAATCTTTAGGTTAAACAGTGGATGCCAAAGCATATATGGCAGATTCCGCTAAATAAAATAAAATAATATTATTACAGTAATCTATTTGATTAATGTGAAAAATGGAACAAGAAAAAGAGGTTTTTTTGTCATTGAGAAATGATTGCCGTCATTGATAAAATCTGTTCCCAGCTCATGATCCGAAAACCTCCTTAAATTTCATTGCTCTTTCGCAGAGCCAGGTTACGTAATCATCCCATCCATCTTGGTCATCTAAAATAGCCGGCCGGGTTAACTTTATACGACTTGCTTACATATCATCCAACCGGCGCCAATCAAGAGGCTTGCGATTTCGGTTTCTCTCTGCATATACACCTCAATCTCTTTATATGTATGAACCGGGGAATTGAAATTCCTTACAGAAAATAAAAATTTTACTATTTTCCTTTTATTTGGCCCGATTATATTTCCAAAAATCACATTAATTAGCCATTCTATCTTCAACATTCTGATATTGAACGATTTAGATTATTATTTAACCAGATTGTACTTATCAGTGCAAGTGTATAATCATATATTAACGCACCCATCTCAAATACAGTCCGCTCATACTTTTTGCCATCTCATTACGTATTAATTTTGTACTTTGTAAATACGTTTAAAGAAACCACTGAATATTATGGCGACAGCACGTATTGAAATAGACCAAGATATCCAGCCGCTTTCTGAGTTCCGAAAGC
>JBBDJK010000114.1:0-20618 GCA_040879905.1 Balneolaceae bacterium
CCTGTCCATTTTGCTGAAGATTGTATTGGTGAAAAAAGAGAGAAAGTGGTAAAAGATGCTAAATTGGGTGAGATAATCCTGCTTGAAAATGTCCGTTTTTATGCTGAGGAGAAGAAAAACAATCCGGAGTTTGCCAAAAAATTGGCAGAGGGTGCTGATCTGTTTGTGAATGATGCATTTGGAAGCAGTCACCGTGCACATGCATCGGTTGCCGGTGTCACTGAGTATTTACAACCTTCTGTATCCGGATTTTTGCTCGAAAAAGAGATTCGTTATTTAGAGGGCAGTGTAAACGATCCTGAAAGGCCATTTGTGGCCATTCTTGGCGGAGCAAAAGTTTCTGATAAAATTGGTGTGATTGAAAATCTTCTTTCCAAAGTGGACAGTATTGTAGTGGGTGGGGGTATGACCTATACTTTTTATAAAGCCAAAGGATTGCCAATCGGTAATTCACTGGTCGAAGAGGATAAAGTGGAGTTGGCCAAAGATCTGCTGCTCAAAGCTGAAAAAGCAGGCGTTAATTTTATGCTTCCCATCGATTCTGTAGTTGCAAAAGAGTTTAGCAATGATGCAGAGCATAAAGTGGTGGATGAGGATGGAATTGAGGATGGCTGGATGGCGCTCGATATTGGTCCGCAGTCGATTGTTGCATTCGGCAACCTGATCAAACAAGCCAAAACGGTAGTTTGGAACGGACCGATGGGAGTATTTGAGATGAGTAATTTTGCTGATGGTACCTTTGAAGTTGCGAGGGCACTGGCTTCTGCAACCAAAGAGGGTGCAACCACAATTATTGGAGGTGGGGATTCTGCATCCGCCATCAAAAAAGCAGGTTTGGAAGATCAGGTATCTCATGTTTCTACTGGTGGCGGAGCCAGTTTGGAGTATCTGGAAGGTAAAGAGCTTCCGGGTGTGGCAGCGCTGACGGATAAGTAGAAGTACTCAATTTTGCCAAACAAATTTAAACTAAACTAAAAAGCTCCCTCATAGGGAGCTTTTTTTTGTTATCAACTTTGATTGACTGATGAGGTTTAATTGAAAAAAATGAATTTATCGTCCATCAGCACAACCAATTTGATTAAAGTCTACTTCTCAGATTTTGTCAAATCTGCCAGTTCCTTCTGCTTTTCCAGTACACCATTCGGTATCAATTTGACAAAGTTTTCTTTTTCAGACTCCCAGTCTGCAAGATAATTTTCAGCAGTGCTGCTGCCCGTATGTTTGTGATAATCCAGAATCAACCGTTTCAACTCTTTAGCTGATGCTGTATCCAGTTTCTGTGGCGTTACATATTCGTTATTGATTTGGTGAACCTGTTCTTTTCTCAGATAGAGAATGCCTCCGGTCATTCCGGCACCTACATTACTTGAAACCGGGCCCAGAATAGCAACGGTACCGTTGGTCATATATTCACAAGGATGCAACCCGGTACCCTCAACAACAGCGACGGCTCCGGAATTACGTACTGCAAATCGGTCACCCGCCAAACCGTGAACATAAAGGCGTCCACCTGTTGCACCATAAAGCGCACAATTACCGATTATAGCGTTATCTGTCGGGTCAAATGTCGATGTTTTAGGAGGATTGATAACAACGGATCCTCCTGACATCGCTTTACAAACTGAATCGTTTGCTTCACCCCACAGTTTCACTTCAATTCCGTCAGTTAGAAAAACACAGAACCCCTGACCGGCACTGCCTTCAAATTCAAATTCTAGTTTTCCGCTGAATCGGTGATCTGCCTCAGCAAGGCCTTTATCCTTGATTTCGGCCATCCGTTTTTCGGATACTATTTTAGCAATTTTACCACTTAATGTGGCTAAAGCAGCTCTGTTTTGTGTGTAGATTGAACTCTTGTGAGAAAACGATCCTTCCGCATCCACTGCTTTAGAACTAAGATGCAACATCTCTTTATTAAACTCACTGGTTCCCTCATTAAATGGATTGGGCTGCTGATTATACTTGTGTAATGGGTCACCCAGAAAGTAACTGAGGTCGATATGCCGATTTTCCACCAACTCCTGATGGTGTTCTTTTAGAGTGAGCAGATCAATTCTGCCGATTATTTCTTCAATGGTTTTGGCACCAATTTTAGCCAAATTTCTGCGAACATCCTCTGCAAGTATCTCCATTATCCGGACAACATGCTCTTTTTCGCCTTTGTATTTAGCCTTGAATTTTGGATCGTGAGTGGCAATACCGGTCGGACAGGTATTTTTTTCACATATTCTGGCCATGACACATCCTTCTGCGATAAGCAACAGTTTGCCAAAGTCAAATCCTTCAGCTCCCAATATAGCTGCTGTAACGATATCGGCTCCCGTATGCAGGCCACCATCTGTACGCAATTCTACAAATTCTCTTAGCCCATGCAGACAAAGTGTGCGGTGTACTTCCAATAAGCCGATTTCCCATGGCAGGCCGGCATGTTTCATGGATGTAAGAGTGGCAGCTCCGGTTCCACCATCGCCACCGGAAATATGAATTACGTCCGCACCCGCTTTTGCTACACCTACGGCTATCGTCCCGATATTTTCACCAGATACAAGTTTCACGTTTACTTTGGCATCCGGTTTGATCTGTTTCAGTTCATAGATCAACTGTTTCAGGTCTTCAATACTGTAAATATCATGAAGTGGGGGTGGTGATATGAGATCAAAACCGGGTTCACTGTGTCTTGCAAATGCAATATCCTCATTTACTTTGACCCCCATCAATTGCCCGCCCTCTCCGGGTTTTGCACCCTGTGCGATTTTAATCTGAATTTCATCACCGGCCACCAGATACTCTGCTGTTACCCCAAATCGTCCGCTTGCCACCTGTTTAACGGATGCTGAGATACCCAGTGTATAATAGTATGGATTTTCGCCCCCCTCACCGCTGTTAGATCGTCCACCCAGATCTCTCATCGCAAGGAATATATCCCGTTGGGATTCAGCACTGATGGCACCAAAACTCATGGCTCCTGATCCAAATCGCCGGGTAATTTCACGTCGGTCTTCAACATCGTCCACCTCAACATTCTTACCGGTAGACTTAAATGTAAATAGGTGTCTGGGATTGACCGGGTCACAATCGTCTCCCAGTTTTAAAAATTCATTAAAAAGTTCCGGATTTTGTAGAGAAAAATCGCTGCTTCTTACAATGTCGTGGATAATTTTAGAGCGGGTATTGGTCATGGAGTGTTTTTCACCTTCAAGACCCTTGTTATGCTCTCTAAATTGGTATGTGTGTATCGGTTTCCCGTCTGCATCCATGCTTTCAGAGACTGAGGCATGGTCCAGAATCTGTTTGACCACTTCTTTGATGTTGATACCTCCCATCGGAGAAAAAAGTCCCGGGAAGAATAGTTTTTGAAG
Source organism: Balneolaceae bacterium (assembly GCA_040879905.1). Classification (GTDB taxonomy): domain Bacteria; phylum Bacteroidota; class Rhodothermia; order Balneolales; family Balneolaceae; genus Rhodohalobacter. The sequence continues at coordinate 3,360 of JBBDJK010000114.1, forward strand.
TTCCTTTCCAATACCAAGTGCAGTAAACAACTTGGAACTCTGATAACTCCTCGCAACTGAGATCCCTGTTTTAGACATGATTTTCAGCAGGCCGGAATCAAATGATTGAATCAGATTGGCTTCTCTTTCATCGGGTGACAGATTTTTAGTCTTCCGGTGTTCATCGAACCGGGCAAATTCCAATGCCCGGTACGGACATACAGCTGTTGCTCCAAAACCAACCAAGGTAGCAAAATGATGTGTGTTTTTTACCTCTGCTGTGTCCACAACGATAGAAGCATTTAACCTGAGACCCGAGTCGTTTAATTCATTAACCAATGCACGAAGCAATAACAAACTTGGAATCGGTGGCTGTCTGAATGTTGCATTTCTGTCTGATATAATCAGAATTGTAGCTCCATTAGCTACTGCTTGAAGAGCATTTTTTGTGATATTACGGATTGCAGAGAGGAAACCTACTTCACCATGATCCCGATTGAAGATCATTTCAAATTCGGCTGTTTTGATTCGGGAAGGCGACTGATTGATACCCCGCAAGGTCTTCATCTGTCCCAGTGACAGTAGTGGACTTTCAATTTCAAATCCCGGAAACTGCGGAATCAACTCTTTCGGTGAGAATATATTAGGTCGTTTACCCAGGTACATGCTTAGGTCTGTCACCATTTTTTCCCGAATGTAATCGAGTGGCGGATTGGTTACCTGTGCAAAATTCTGATAGAAATAATCAAAAAAGGATCTGGGTTGATCGGAGAATATTGCCGGCCTGGCAGTGTCGCCCATCGAACCGATGGGTTCTTTACCCTCTGCAATCATCGGTACAAGAAGGTTTTCAATCTCTTCACGTGTATATTTAAACAGATGAATATTTGCAAAACTTTGATCTGTTTCATCCAGTATTTCCGGAAGTAATTTTTCAAGCCGATGCTCAAAATGTGCATCATAATTCTCACGTGAATAACTGGGGTCACGGAAATGGATTTTACCCACGTTTAAATCCATTTTAATACCGTTACCTGCCTGAAGAGATCCTTTGGCTTCCACTTTGCTCTCATCTACTTCAAAAGATCCGGCTTCGGAACTGATTAAAAGATGTTCATCCGTAATGATCCAACGACACGGACGGAACCCGTTTCTATCGAGCCGCCCACCAATTGATGAACCATCAGAATAGGATATAAACGCCGGACCATCCCACGGTTCCATTGCACGACTCCAGAATTTATAGAAACTGTTTTGATGTGTAGCAGGAGGGATCATAATGGAGAGAATATCCTCTACAAATGGAATACTGCTTCGATAGGTAAGAGATTCAACCATTTCATTCAGACTGCCCGAATCACTGATCTGTTTTCTGGTTAAAAGTTCATCTTCTTGTACTCCTAAATATTTTTCTCTTGAAATAGCCCAAGATCGGTTTCCCGTGATTGTATTGATTTCACCATTGTGTGCGATAATTCGAAAGGGTTGTACTTTGTCCCAGGAAGTTTTTGTATTGGTTGAGAAACGTCTGTGAAAAAGAGCGAACCTGGTTTTGAACTCAGGATTTTGCAGATCGAGATAGAATTTTTTCAACGATTCAGAACGTGTAAGTGCTTTGTATATGATGGTTCTTGCACTCAGTGATGCAAAAAAGAATTCTCTTACAATTCCTTCTGCTTTTTCTTTTGTACGGGTCATCTGTTTGGCATTAAACAGAAGCTTGTCAAATGAACTGTCAGTTCGACAGTGCCCCGGCCTTTTGATGATTGCCTGTAAGATAAATGGCATCGATTCGCGTGCAATTTCACCCAGTATTGTGGGATCCACCGGAACCGTACGATACTCCAGAACTTTCAAGCCAAAAAACTGAAACGTATCCTCAAAAACCCGTAATGCTTTTCTTCTGCGCTGTGTATCATGAGGAGCAAAAATAGTGGCTACGGCAACTTCACCTTTTTCATAGCCGAAAAGTTCAAAAGGAATATCTGCCATGATACCGGCGCCATCACTGGAGACCAGATCCGCATTACATGCTCCTCTGTGTTCAACACAGGTTAATGCGTAGAGCGCTTTTTGAAGATTTTCGTGTGTGGCTTCATTCTTTCTGCTGGCAATAAATCCGACTCCACAAGCCGATTTTTCAATAAATGGTTTGTGATTATTCATAATGGTAGTATTCGAGGAGGTATTAAAAATCTGATATTACAAATAATGGCATAATTCAATCCTTATGCAATATAATTTTTTATGGAAGCGCTTTTATGTTATTTATTTAGTCGTATCTATTAAACCAACTTATAAATTTAATCGATAAACTTTCTTATGTCGAGTATTTTGATCAGAAATGGGTGCTTCACAATCGCAGGTTTGCACGAATGAGATGCTATATTTTTAAGAATGTGCGCAGGAATCATTTATAGAGCAGATAACCATTTTGAATGAATGGGGAAGAAGGCGCAGAGTTGGCTTTAAAATTTAATCCTTGACTGGATGCCGATATCACTTCTGCGATTTCCGATAATTTGATCCATTCCACTTCCGATTTGTTGTCGATTTTCATAGAGTGTGGAGGCAATTTTAAACCAGATATCAAGCCATTCGGCTACTCGGAATTGTAACAACAGGTAGGCTCTCTGACCACGGTCATATAGCATTGTGTTTGACATTACATAGAGTAAATCATTTTCAAATTGGTATAACCGTGATTCATAATCGTCTGTATCAAAAATGGTCAACCGAATATCCAGCCTTATTTTTGTATGGGGATAAAATCGAATATCCTGATATAGAAGTGTGCCCGAATGTTTACCCGATTCGGGGTTAACCACTTGAACCAGATCCACTCTTGTTCTCAATCTGATTTTTTGATTTGGCCAATATTCCAATTGAAATCTCATATTGGATCGCTTGTGTAACCCCAAAAATCGAGTTTCTCTCTTAAACTGATCAGTACCCGAAAACTCTTGTTCACGTATTTTGGATCGAATAAGCAGGTGCAGATTTAATTTTTGGGAGAGCTCATATTCTATAAGCCCTAACCAATCGTAACCGGATGTAGATTGTTTTGTTTGAAATCGCGGGGATGGAAATTGAAAATGATCCATATATCCACTCAACTTTATCCTGTTTGTGGCTTGATGACTGATCGCCATATAAAAGCCGTTTTCATTGCGTGGATATCCCGATTGTTCACCAAAACCTGACCCGAAAATTGATTGAAAGGTTTTTTCGTAATTGCGATATGATAAAACAAGTGTAGACGAAGATCCAAGTTCAATATTTAAACCTGAGAGCAGTCCATATCCACCATTATTTAAATAAGCGAATTCAGATATCAGATGAATGTTACCCAATAAAAAGTTAATGTCAGTTGAAAAACCGGATAATTCCTGGCCTTCAAAGTTGAAATTTTGATAGGGTTGACTACCACGGAGTATATATTTATCAAACCTGTTTTGATAGGCCGTCATCCCGATAAAACCAATCGGGGTTTTGGCTCGAATTCGTCCCCCATAGGTCATCTGTCCCAAATTGTTGACTCGACCTAACTCATTTATTGTACGCCGCCGGGCTGTTGATGTTGGAAAATTAACAGTTGTCTCATCAACAGCAGTAGACGTTCGTTTACGGCTTGAAAAGAAACCGGACAATTGTATACGTTCACCAACAGTCATTGCAAAGCCTCTGAATCCTGTAGATGAACCGGTGGAAGATTTCGGACGGATCCCTCTCTCATTTTTTGATGCACCCCTGGTTACATCCCTTCCTTTACCAAAAGCACCACCGGGCCCTAACAGCAGCCCCTGTCCGAAAGAGACACTATAGTCACCGATCACGATAGATTTCACCGTTCCAATATCACTGAATGTAAAATGCCATGATTCCGATCCAAGATCTAACGGATTATTAAAAGGCTCACCCGGACTTTTGCTCAGAGTAATATTAGTCGACAGGTGATTACTTGTATATCGAACTCTTTGATATAAATTTATTTGTGATCCAAGATATCCTCCAAGGGTATCCTCTCTGCTATACCCCTCTTGTATCTGAAGAACCTGTTTATATCTGTTTATGTTTTCGAATCTACCGCCATCAATCCAGGTAGCGGGGTTTAAAAATTGCTTGAATGGATGATCAATATCATCTCCAAGTGTTATATAGGGGCGAATTTTTTCAAGCGTAACCGGTCCGACCCCCGACACATCCAATAATTCATCAAAAGAGTAAAAGGATCCTTTCTCTGATCTATGGTTTATGATATTAGTGGCGATTCGAATAGATAATCCCGGTATTTCTATCAGATTTTCCAAACCGGCGTGATTTATGTCGATCAATTGTGAATGCAACTCTTCCAGGTACTCGATGGTCTCATGAATGTCCACTTCACTCTCTTCAGGATCCATTTCTTCAATGGCTCTTTCCAGTTCTTTTTCAACTTGTTCTCTTTCCCTCTCTTGATTCTGGCAAAACCCTTTGGACGTACCTATTGACAGAGAGAGGATCAACCAAACCGGCAGGCAGATAGCATATCTTAAGTACCGATTGCAGGATATGTTTTGATTAAGGTTCATATTGTACCCATTGAAATCGTAAAGCATCAAAAGTGTACCCCTATATCAAGTGCCGGACTGAGGCCGAGAGGATTGTGCTGTTGCAATCCAAAATTGATCTCAAAACCCTTTGTTGCATATCCAAACCCCATAGAGGTTGTCTCTGGATTTGTCATAAATCCGGCTCTGGCAAAAAATGACCCAAATAGAATAAATTCTATTCCGCTTCTGAAGGAGATTGGAAAGATCACATCTTTTACAAGATCCGTTGTAAATAAAACATTGGGATAGATTTTGTAGCTGAATCCTAATGCCAGTTCCCGTGGAAGAGATTCTTTTGATGACCCATAAGAAGGTTGATTCACATTCGAAGCTCTGGCGCCAATCCACAACCCCTCTGTGATTTCGGCACCCAACCCCAAATGGAGTCCGATAGCACCGGCTGAACCGTATGATCCGCCTTGTGAAATGTGATGATATGATGTAGAGAGGCCATAATTGAACTGTTCAATGCTATTTTTATAACCCAGAATGAACCGTGTCTCATTAAATAAATGAAATCCATATCGATGAATACCGATGCCGATGGTTCCCATTCTACTTTGAAAATTTGCAGTTGATGCGATATCCGTTATTTCTGCTAAACCGACATACCGGAACCCGTAAAATGAAACATGATGTTGTTCCGTTGTTAAAAATGCAACGTTACTAAACAGCGACCATTCACTATCCGTTATTGCTGTCGCCGTTTGGCCCATTGCAATCGATTTGGCACCCATAACATTTTGACATTTTGTAACCTTAACCGATAATAAAAAAAGACAGAACAGGCAGATTGGGTAAAGTTGTTTGATCTTGATCCTTACGTTCATAAGTTTGTATTCTTGTTTCACTCTTTTATTTATAAGAACCGGATATGCAAAAAACCTTTCAAAATTTTTTATCAAAATTTATTTTTCTGGCGATAGGTTTAATCATTTTTTCAAGTCAACCAGTTGAAGCCCAAGAGTTTAACTGTGAAATTACAATAAACGACAGGCAGATAAGCGGGTCTTCTTATGATTATATTTCAGAATTGCCAACTGTTTTAAGTAACTATATCAATGGGAATCGCTGGACTAACGACCGGTTTGAAGAACATGAACGAATTATCTGCAATATTCAAATCATACTGACCGGTGTTGATAGTAATTTTAATTTCACTTCAGAAGTCGTTTTTACCATCCGAAGACCGATCTACAATTCAAACCAGCAATCATTGATGCTGGTGCTCAACGACAGTAACTGGCGGTTTAACTATCCAAGGAGTAAAAATCTGATTCAAGATGATCTTCAATTTGATGATCTGACAAGTTTTATCGATTTCTACTCGTTAATTATGCTTGGATTTGACTATGATAGCTTTTCAGAATTAGGAGGTACCCCATATTTTAACCGGGCTCAAAATATATTTGAATTGGGACAAAATTCAGGTGTGCAAGGCTGGGGTAGATCAATTGGTGCTCAAAGGAATCGCTATGGTTTGATTTCTGATCTTATGAGTCCGGCTTATGAAGATTTAAGAAGAGCCTTTTACAGATATCATCGCCTAAGCCTGGACCAGTTTACAATAGAATCCGACATAGCCAGAAACCAGGCACTTGCAGCATTAGAGTTGATACGTGATAATAAGAGAGTTACTACCAATAACTATCTTTTTGATATCTTTTTTAGCACTAAATACACCGAAATAGTAGCTCTGTTCATGGACGCAAATAACCAAATTCGTCTGCAGGCGTATAATATTCTGAGAGACGTCGATCCGGCACACTCTACAGAGTATCAAAAACTTCAAAATTAAGTGTCGTTTAAGTATTAAATATTCATTGAATAGCTGTCCATTGGAATATTGTCGGGTTATTTGTAAACAGATCACACTATTCCTTAACTTGCACGTCCAACTTTTCACATTTCACTTTTTATTCAATATCTCATGAAAGGCATTGTATTAGCCGGTGGTACCGGTTCACGTTTATACCCTTTAACGAAAGTCACTAACAAACATCTGTTACCTGTTGGAAACAAACCGATGATTTACTATCCGATTGAAAGGCTGATTGGGGCCGGAATTGAAGAAATTCTGATCGTAACCGGGACAGAACATATGGGAGATGTGGTTAACCTGTTGGGATCAGGTAAAGATTTTAACTGTCGGTTTACCTACAAAGTGCAGGATGAAGCGGGTGGAATTGCACAGGCGTTAGGGCTGGCCGAAAATTTCACAGGAAATGATCCGATGACTGTCATACTTGGTGATAATATTTTTGAAAACGAATTAACGGATGCGGTTAATAATTATCCCGGATCAGGCGCTCAGATTTTAATTAAAAAAGTAGAGGATCCCGAACGGTTCGGGGTTGCTGAAGTTGAGGATGATAAAATTATCGGGATAGAAGAGAAACCTGAAAAAGCAAAATCCAATTTTGCTGTGACCGGTATTTATATGTACGATGCAAATGTTTATGATTTCATCAGAAATTTAAAACCCTCCGGCAGAGGGGAACTGGAAATTACTGATGTAAATAACCACTACATTCGACAGGGTGCCATGAAATACTCAGTTCTGAAAGGTTGGTGGACGGATGCAGGTACTCATGAATCTTATATTGTTGCCAACAATCTTGCATATAAATTAAAATAGTCGATGAAATACCTGATTACCGGTGCAAATGGGCAGTTAGGTAGTGAGTGGGTAAACCACCTTACAAAATCAAAAAAGCATTTTGTAGCGTATAGCTCCGATTCACTCGATATCACAAGAAGGTCTGACATTCAAGATGCCTTAAAATTGGAGAAACCTGACGTATTGGTAAACTGCGCAGCATATACAAGTGTTGACCGTGCAGAATCTGATACTGATCAAGCATTCCTGGTAAATGAAACAGGTGTCAGAAACCTATTCGAAAGTTGTTCACAAACCCGGACAAAACTGGTTCATTTCAGCACCGACTATGTTTTTTCGGGCTCATCGGAAGATCGGTTACGTTATCCAAAAGGATATCCTGAGAATGCTGAAACAGATCCGATTAACAGATATGGATCTTCAAAACGAGCCGGTGAATTAGTGCTGGAGGAGAGTGCAATGGAATCTGACTGGCTGTTGATTCGAGTCTCGTGGTTATGTGGATCCTATGGCAGCAATTTTGTGAAGACGATGTTACGGATTTCTGAGGAGAAAAGTGAGGTGGCAGTCGTCAGAGATCAAATGGGGAGCCCGACATATACCTTTGATGTGGTGGAAAAAACGATTCAGTTAGTTGAAACAGGACAGAATGGGATTTTTCATATAAGCAGTGCAGGGGATATCAGTTGGGCTGAATTTGCAGAAGAAATTTTTAAACGAAGCAGGCGGCAAACCAGAGTAAATCACATACCTTCTGATGAATATATAACGGTAGCCAAACGGCCCTATTTTTCTCTTCTTTCAAAGGAGAAAATTGAAGAATTGGGACTGAAGTCTTTAGATTGGAAGGTTGGTTTGGATAAACTTTTGGCTCAAATAAAAACTGTATAATGTACATAAACAAACAGTTCAGTTAGGGATTGAATATGAAATTTAAAAGGAGTTCAATAGAGGATATTTGGATCGTTGAGCCGAAAGTATTTCGAGATAACAGAGGGCAGTTCTTTGAAGCGTTCAGGGAAGAGGTGTTCAAAGAGAATGGATTGATTGATCGATATGTGCAGGATAACATCTCAACATCGGTGAAAGGCACAATAAGAGGGTTACATTATCAGCGCCGGCCTCACGCCCAATCTAAATTGGTGATGGCGGTTGTGGGTAGAGTGCTGGATGTAGCCGTAGATATTCGCAAATCTTCTCCAACCTTCGGAAAATATTTTTCAGCAGAACTTAGTGATGAAAACAGAAATATGATGGTGATCCCACCGGGGTTTGCACATGGTTTTTCAGTGCTATCCGAAAGTGCCACAATCTATTATAAATGTAGTCAATACTATCACAAAGAGTCAGAACGGGGCATCCGATGGAACGATCCTGAGATCATGATTGATTGGAAAGTCGATGCACCAATATTATCTGAAAAAGATGAATTAAACCCGTTACTTAAAGAGATTGAGAATTCCGATCTTTTTTAAAACCAACAAATTCTATTCAATCAAAATTTAGTCGATCTATGAAAATTATTGTAACAGGAGGTGCCGGTTTTATCGGTTCAAATTTAATTCTTTATTTGCATGAACATCATCCGGAATTTGAGATACTGAATGTTGATAAATTGACCTATGCATCAGATTTGAACTACTTAAATCCGGTCAAAGAGTCCAATCGATATACATTTAAGCGTCTTGATATTACAGACAGGACGGGCGTCAGAGATATCATACAAAAGTGGGGACCGGATGGTGTTATACATCTGGCAGCCGAATCTCATGTCGATAATTCGATTAAAGGCCCTGAACCTTTTATCTATTCAAATGTGGTTGGCACCTTTAACCTGCTTGAAGAGTGCAGGCTCTTTTGGCAGGATTCGGATTCGCCGGTAGTTGCCAATCGTTTTCTTCACATCTCCACAGATGAAGTTTATGGCACGTTAGGCGAAACCGGTTACTTTAAAGAGACGACACCCTATGCACCCAATTCACCCTATTCTGCCTCAAAAGCTGCAAGTGATTTTTTGGTTCGTTCCTATTTTCATACTTACGGGATGAATACCGTGATTACGAACTGCTCGAATAACTACGGGCCTCATCAGCACGATGAAAAGTTGATTCCGACGGTTATACGTAAAGCTTTAGCGGGTGAACCGATACCGGTTTACGGAAAGGGAGATAATGTTCGGGACTGGCTATACGTAGCAGACCATTGCCGGGCACTTACAACCGTATTTATTGAGGGAAAAGCGGGTGAGCAGTACAATATTGGCGGTGATAATGAGTGGAAAAATATCGAAATCGTCAATTTAATATGTAATATGTTAAATGAGGAAAAAGGGGAAGGGCCGGATGGTGACTATAAAAACCTGATCTCATTTGTAACAGATCGGCCGGGCCACGATTTTCGATATGCGGTTGACGCATCCAAAATCAAAGAAGAACTCAACTGGAATCCATCCAAGGAGTTTAATGAGATGCTCAGAAATACCGTAAAATGGTTTATACTAAAGTATGAGAAGTAGTGTCATTAACATTTAATTCACGCTTATGTTTAAAAAAATATTACTTGTCCTTCTTGGAGTCGTGCTAACACTGGTTACAATCTTTCTTGTGAATACGTTTCGACTCGATCACACACAGATTGAGCCGGGTACTCTGACTCAGGTTAATTGGGATCGAAATTCGATGATTGATCGTTTTTCAAGATCTATTCAGTATAGAACAATTTCGGGTGATGATGGAGACATGAGGGATACAACGGAGTTTTATTCGTTTTTGGATTTTATTGAAGAGCAGTATCCATTGACCCATACAAGGCTTGCGGTTAGAGTTTTTAACGATCTGACACCGGTTTATCACTGGGCAGGAAGTGATCCGTCCCTTGATCCCATACTTCTGATGGGCCATTATGATGTGGTTCCAATCGATTCAACAGATATAGACGGCTGGGGTTATAGCCCGTTTTCCGGAGAAGTGGCAGACGGTTATATTTGGGGTAGAGGTACCATGGACAATAAGTTCAATGTCATGGCACTTTTGGAAACTATTGAATATTTGTTAACAAATGATTTTCAACCAAAACGCGGTATCTATTTATCATTCGGACATGATGAAGAGATCGGTGGGAGTGATGGAGCCCGTGCCGTTTCCCGCTATTTTCAGGATGAAAATATTCGCTTAGAATACGTTTTAGACGAAGGGGGTGCTGTTCTGGATGGATCAGATTTGGTTGATAAAAGAACGGCCATGATTGGTATTGCAGAAAAAGGATACCTCTCTTTGGAGTTGATTGCACGAACCCAGGGAGGGCACTCATCAGCACCGCCAACAGAGATGGCAATCACTAAATTGAGTGAAGCAATCGGGAAATTAATCGGTAATCAGTTTCCGGCAACCCTTGAAGGTTCAACGGAAGAGATGTTTGATGCAATAGCCAGTAAATTACCATTTGGGATACGAGTGGTATATGCGAACAGATGGGCAACAGAGGGGTTTATGTTAAAAATGATGTCATCAGACCCAGAAGTAGCACCCATGGTACGAACAACTATCGCTCCCACAATATTGAGAGCAGGAGTTAAGGATAATGTCCTTCCCAATGAAGCCAGAGCTGTTGTTAACTTCCGGATACTGCCGGGTGATACCTTCGAAACAGTCAAGGAGCATGTTGAAAGAGTGATCACGGATGATGATATAACGGTCCGGGAGTATGGCCCAATAATGGTACCACCTTCGCGTGTATCACCTATAAACAGCAGTAGTTATATGATGATACAGCAAACGATTATGGATCGTTTCCAGGATCTGTATGTTCTGCCATATTTGGTTTCAGGTGCCACAGATTCAAGACATTTTTCCAATGTAACCGATCATATATATCGTTTTGCACCGATTGAGATGGGGATAGAGGATATGAGAATCATGCATGGGACAAATGAAAGAATTCGAATAGATGCTTATACCGGAGCGATCGATTTTTATGTACATCTGATCCGAAGGAGCACAGAGTGAAGATAAACATCGAATCGATAATTGATAAGGATCATATTGTCACAGAAATCAAAAAAATATCAGATCTGAAAAAATCGTTTTAAAATGAGCAAAAAGCAGTATTGGTTGATGAAATCAGAACCCTATGCGTACAGCATAGATGACCTTGAAAAGGACGGAAGGATACACTGGAGTGGTGTAAGAAACTATGAAGCCCGAAATATCATGCGTGACAGGATGAATGTTGGTGATCGTGCTTTTTTCTATCACTCAAATGTAAAACCGCCGGAGATCGTCGGTGAGATGGAGATTTGTAGTGAACCTTATCCCGATAAATTTCAATTTGACCCTGAGAGCAAATACTTTGATGAAAAGAGTAGTGAGAGCAATCCCAGGTGGCAGTTGGTTGATGTGAAGTTTATTAGAAAGTTCGAGAATCCGGTGACCCGGGATATGCTCAAAGAGGATGAATCATTGCTTGAGATGCAGTTGTTCAAACGAAACCGGCTCTCCATTACAGAAGTGAACGAAGAGGAGTATCATAAAATCTTGAAGTTGGCGGGATTATGACCCATCCCTGTTCAAGGATTTAACGATAATCAAACAACAAAGCATAACCTTGAAAGAATAGTGAGGGGATCGAAGGTGCCATTTCAATTGTAATGACTCTGATAAAAAAAGCTTGTTAATGTAAATACTCAGGGATTAACCCACACCGTAAAGCTCCAATTTTTTTTCAAAATAAGGTTCAAAGACTTTTTTCAGAGGGGCATGATTCTTTTTTGATAGGTCCTGATCTTCTCTGATCAAGAGCCAGGAGTCATTTTTAGCTTGTTCTAAAAGCAATCTGTCTTCCACAATATCCGCAAATTTAAAATCGGGCAGTCCACTCTGTTTGGTTCCCAAAAAATCTCCCGGGCCACGCAGTTTCAGATCGGCCTCAGCGATTTCAAAACCGTCGGTCGTTTCCACCATTTTTTTCAACCGGACCCGGCCATCTTTACTTAGTTGATGGCCCGGCATCAGAATACAGTAACTCTGTTTACTTCCTCTGCCGATTCTGCCACGCAGTTGATGGAGCTGTGAAAGGCCAAACCTTTCTGCATGTTCAATGATCATGATGGATGCATTGGGAACATCGACACCCACCTCGATGACGGTCGTTGACACCAGTATACTTGAATTACCTGCTGAAAAACGTGTCATGATTTTCTCTTTTTCATCCGATTTCATTCTGCCGTGAAGCAGATCGATCGATACATCAGGAAATCTCTTTTTTAACTTTTCATATCCCATCGTGGCATCTTTCAGGTCCACTACTTCAGACTCTTCAATCAATGGAAATATGACATAGACCTGATCCCCGGCGGCGACACTTTTTTCAATAAACTGATAGATTGATTCTCTATCCTTGTCCATTCGAACGGCTGTTTTTACCGGTTTTCTTCCTGCGGGTAAGTCGGGAATGATAGAAATGTCCAGATCACTGTAGATTGTCATAGCCAAAGAGCGTGGAATTGGGGTTGCTGACATCACCAGCAGATGAGGGTGTTCCCCTTTTTGAAGTATATCATTACGTTGTTTTACACCAAACCGGTGCTGTTCGTCAATCACTACCAATCCAAGTTTGTTAAATGTTACTTTTTCCTGAAAAATGGCGTGAGTTCCAATCACAATCCGGCATTGCCCTCCTTCGATATCAGAGAGGACATCTCTCCGAAGAGCAGCCGGTTGACCACCTGTTAACAGACGGAAATGAATACCCAGATCCTCAAGATATTTTTTCAAGGTAAAATAGTGCTGTTCAGCCAGTATTTCGGTTGGAGCCATCATGGTCGCCTGGTAGCCGCTGTCCACCGCCATTAACATGGCACCAATTGCCACAATCGTTTTGCCGGCGCCCACATCACCCTGAATTAGCCGATTCATCTGGGTATTACCGGATAGATCTTTCCTGAGGTCAGAAAGTGCGTTGATTTGACCTTTTGTAAGTTCAAAAGGGAGGATGTCATTAAAAAATGATTTTGTAACATCTCCGGCCTTCATTGGAATTCCTTTTGCCCGTTGATATCGGGTCTGTTTAATTTTGGCCATACTCAATTCAAACAGAAAAAGTTCTTCGTATTTAAATCGTTCAAGCGCGGTTCGAATGTCCTTACGGTTTGTTGGTTTATGAATCGAGTATAGTGCGGCACTACGCTCGGGGAAGGAGTGTTTATCTAACAGATCTGACGGAAGGAAATCATGGATCTCAGTGGCCTGCAGGATCTGATCGATCCAATCGATGATCACTTTATTTGATATGAATGCCTTTGAAAAATGTTTATTAGATGGATAGATAGGAATCAGTTTATCGATTTGATGCACCTCTTCCGGTTCTGCAAGCTGTTCAATTTCGGGGTGAGCCATGCTCAGATATCTACCATACTGTTTGGCAGATCCAAAAAGTGCGACGACGGCACCTACTTTAAACTGAGTGATAAAATATTTCCAACCTTTAAAATAAACAGCTTTCAGAGAAGCGGAATCATCCTGTATGATCACCTCAAGCCTTTTTTTGTTGCCATATCCGGATACATCCACTTTGATCACTTTACCTACCACAGTAACCGGTTCCGAAGTCATCAAAATGTCCCGAATGGGTAGAATATTTGATCTGTCAATGTAGCGTCTTGGGAAAAAATAGAGCAGATCAGTGGGATGGTAAATTCCGCTTTTTTGAAGAGCTATTAACCTTTTTGGGCTGAGATTATGTAGATCGATCAGTTTCATACTGTTATACTGATATGTATCAGTTATATAATAAATACAGGGTTTTTGTTCGGTGTATCAACAAATATCGACCGATTCTTTAAAAAAGTGATGATTTGAAAAAAAGTAGTGAAATAATTTTGCAAACTAAACAGCATAATAGTTATCTTTGCTAGCTATTGATTTTAAAACCAAACAAGGTAAATCCGTGCCTACTATACAACAACTTATTCGAAAAGGTAGAAAAAGCAAGGTCAGTAAAACAACTGCACCGGCTTTACAGAATTGTCCCCAGAAAAGAGGGGTATGTACAAGGGTGTATACAACCACACCAAAAAAACCTAACTCTGCGCTCCGGAAAGTAGCCAGGGTTCGTCTCACGAATGGTATTGAAGTTTCTGCATACATACCGGGAGAAGGTCATAACCTTCAGGAACACAGTATTGTGTTGATCAGAGGCGGCCGTGTAAAGGATCTTCCCGGTGTTCGTTATCACGTGATTCGTGGTACACTGGATACAGCCGGTGTTGAGGATAGGAAGCAGGGAAGAAGTTTATACGGTACCAAAAGACCGAAAGGGTAAACAGGATTTATAACCTTATTATACTATGCGCAGAAGAAAAGCAGAAAAAAGAGATTTACAGCCGGATCCAATATTCGGCGACAAACTCATCACTCGATTTGTTAACAATCTGATGAGAGATGGGAAAAAAGGTGTTGCAAGAAAGATATTGTATCAAGCATTTGAGATCATTGAGGAAAAAACCGGTGAACAGCCGATTGATGTTTTCAGAAATGCACTGAATAATGCTACTCCGGTTGTTGAAGTACGTAGCCGGAGAGTGGGTGGTGCAACCTATCAGGTTCCAATTGAGGTACGTACTGAAAGGGGTACGGCGCTTGGAATCAGATGGGTCATCCGTGCCTCACGACAAAGAAATGATAAATCAATGGCAATCCGTTTAGGCAGAGAACTTATTGATGCCTCTAAAAATGAAGGCGGTGCTGTCCGTAAAAAAGATGAAACACATCGAATGGCTGAAGCAAACAAGGCATTCGCACATTTCAGATTTTAATTAAAAAATCAGTTACAACGAATATTTAGATCACAATCAAATGTCAGAAGTTAAGACTCAAACAGACCCGAAAATTATTGACCGTATACGCAGAACGCGTAACATCGGTATTATGGCTCATATTGATGCCGGAAAAACGACGGTTAGTGAGCGTATACTGTTTTATACAGGTAGAAGTCACCGTATGGGAGAGGTACATGATGGAGCTGCAACCATGGATTGGATGGAGCAGGAGCAGGAAAGAGGTATTACTATTACGTCAGCTGCCACTCATTGTATTTGGAAGGATCATCGAATTAATATCATCGATACTCCGGGTCACGTAGATTTTACAGTTGAAGTGGAAAGATCGCTCCGCGTATTGGATGGTGCAATTGGTGTATTCTGTTCGGTTGGAGCTGTGCAACCACAATCTGAAACCGTTTGGAGACAGGCCAATAAGTATGCTGTACCAAGAATGGCATTTGTTAACAAAATGGACAGAACAGGCGCCGACTTCTATAATGTAGTTGAGCAGATGAGGAAAAAGCTGGGTGCAAATCCAATCCCTATTCAAATTCCAATCGGATCAGAAGAGAACTTCAAGGGTATTATTGATCTGATTAATATGGAAGGGATTATCTGGGATGATGAGTCATTAGGTGCCAAATATGATATCGTTGATATCCCTGAAGAGTTGAAGGAGAAAGCTGATGAGTATCGTAAGATTATGCTGGAAGCCGTTGCTGATCAGGATGACGAACTCATGGAAAAGTATTTAATGGAAGAGGAAATTTCTCAAGAGGTCATTAATACTGCCATTCGTAAGGCAACGTTGAGCAGAGCAATTACTCCGGTTCTTTGTGGTACCGCATTGAAAAATAAAGGTGTACAGATTTTACTGGATAAAGTGATTGAATATCTGCCAAGTCCATTGGATGTTGATGATGTACGCGGACAAGAGCCGGGTAATCCGGAAAATAAAATGACACGTCCAACCGACGTGAATGCTCCATTTGCAGCATTGGCATTTAAAATTATGACAGATCCTTATGTAGGAAAACTGACATTTTTCCGAGTCTACTCAGGTACACTTGAAAAAGGTTCTTATATATTGAACTCTGCCACCGGTCAGAAAGAAAGGATCGGCCGGCTGTTAGAGATGCACGCCAATGACAAAAAAGATATTGATCTTGTACAAGCCGGTGATATTGCAGCGGCTGTTGGGGTGAAAAGTGTAAGTACAGGGGATACATTCTGTGATCTGGATCATCCGATCTTGCTCGAAAAAATTACGTTTCCTGAACCCGTTATTAAACTTGCTGTTGAGCCAAAATCCAAAGCAGATGCTGATAAGCTCACTACAGGTTTGATTAAACTTGCTGAAGAAGACCCGACGTTTAAGGTAAAAACAGACGACGAAACCGGTCAGACAACCATCGCCGGAATGGGTGAACTTCACCTTGAAATAATCGTCGATCGTCTGAAAAGAGAGTTTAAAGTGGAAGCGAATGTCGGTCAGCCTCAAGTTTCATACAGAGAAACGATCACTAAACCTTACGAGCATCGTGAAGTTTACAAGAAACAGACAGGTGGTCGTGGTAAGTTTGCAGATATTGCTTTTGAAATTGGTCCAATTGCGCATTTTGAGCAGTATGCAGATGATAACAAGAAAGTTACCGTCAGTGATGGGTACAAATTTGTGAATGAAATCGTGGGTGGTAATATTCCACGTGAATATATCCCATCTGTAGAAAAAGGATTCCGTGAAGCGATGAAAAATGGTATTCAGGCAAATTACCCTGCACAGAATATCGGTGTCAGGTTGTTTGACGGATCTTATCATGATGTAGATTCTGACGCGTTCAGTTTTGAGCTTTGTGCTAAACTGGCATTTAGAAATGCATCCAAAAAAGCAGGCCCTGAGTTACTGGAGCCTGTCATGATGGTCGAAGTTACTACTCCTGAAGATTATATGGGTGATGTAATTGGTGACATCAACGGACGTAGAGGAATTATTCAAAAAATGGATAACAATGTGGAAGGTTCTGTAGTGAAAGCAAAAGTACCGCTTTCAGAAATGTTCGGATATTCAACCGATCTTCGATCTCTTACACAGGGAAGAGCTGTTTACTCCATGGAGTTTTCTGAGTATGTAGCTCTCCCGGCTTCCAAAGCACTCGAAATTATTGAACAACAAGGATAAAATATAAATACAGAATATCATGGCAAAAGAGACATTTCAACGTAACAAGCCACACGTAAACGTAGGAACGATT
>JBBDJK010000115.1:0-3224 GCA_040879905.1 Balneolaceae bacterium
GCCATCTTGCCATGAGCATTTTTTTACTGGCCGCCGTCTTTTGGATGTTTGAAACTGTACCCATCTACTCTACTTCTCTTCTTGTTATCTTTTTTCAGGTCATATTGTTGAGTGCTGAAGGGTTTATCGACTATTCGGCAGTTGCTTATATTCCGCTGCCATACACGCAGTTCATAGCCACGCTGGCTGATCCGATTATTATTCTCTTTTTAGGGGGATTTGTTTTGGCCGATGCTTCGGTAAAGTATGATTTTGATAAAAATATGACCCGGCTCTTGTTACAGCCATTCGGTTCACAGCCAAAATTCATCATCCTGGGACTGATGCTGGTGACTGCGGCACTCTCTGCATTCATGAGTAATACAGCAACCACCGCAATGATGATCACGGTCATATTACCGATCATCGCCCGAATGGAGGCGGGTGATCCGTCCAGGATAGCTGTCGCATTGTGTATTCCGTTTGCCGCAAATATTGGTGGTATTGCGACACCGATAGGTACTCCACCCAATGCCGTTGTTATCGCAGCCCTGAATCAGCAGGGAGTGAATGTGGCATTCAGCAGCTGGATGCTTTATGCATTACCGTTAGCCATTGTTATGCTGTTTATTGCATGGCAAGTATTGCTAAGACTCTATCCTCCGGCAGTAAAAAATTTAACGCTCAATTTGGAGGGTAAGCTGAAAAAGTCGAGGAATGCGATTATTCTCTATGTCACATTTGGTCTTACCGTTTTACTTTGGGTCACCGAAGGTGTTCACGGTATTCGAAGCAGTATTGTTGCACTCATTCCTGTAGCTGTATTGACATTATCATCTGTTTTTGAAAAACAGGATATTCGAAAACTTCCATGGGAGGTATTGTGGTTGATTGCCGGTGGTATCGCACTGGGTATTTCTATGAAGGAGACCGGGCTTGCCGAATGGATGGTATCCACAATATCGTGGGATCAGATGGGGTATCTGATGTTACTGGCTGTGTTTGGTATCGTAGCCCTGGTGATGTCCAATTTCTTGTCCAATACCGTTACAGCATCACTCCTGATACCACTTGCTATTTCATTGGCTACTTCAGGGGTTTTGGAGGGTATGTTTGGTATGATGATGATTGGTTTGGTGATTGCACTCTCTGCAAGTTTTGCGATGGTACTTCCTATTTCAACACCGCCAAATGCCATTGCAGTGAGTACCGGAATGGTACAAACCAAACATATGATCACATCCGGTTTAATTATTGGAGTGATCGGACTGGCACTTATATTACTTTTATCGGTCATCTATTGGCCATTCATCGTTTAAATTAATGAAGTATGGAAAAGAAAATTTATATTCTCGTTGTCGAAGATGAACCGGAAGTACTCGACTCGATAGTTCGTGATATCTCAGATTTTGAGAGTATGTTCCCAATCGAAATGGCAGATACAGCCGAAGAAGCACGTGAACAAATTGAACTGATTCTGGATAAGGGTGATGAGATTGGATTGATATTATGTGACCATGTGCTGCCGGGCGATAATGGCGTGGAGTTGCTGGTGGAGATGCAAAAAAATGAAATGACGATTCAGACACGTAAAGTATTGATAACCGGACAAGCGGGACTTCAGGAAACAGTACGTGCCGTGAATGAAGCTGATCTGAAACATTACATCGCTAAACCATGGGAGAAAGAGGAGCTACTTGAGATCGTCAAAGAACTTCTTACTGATTATGTAGTGGCGCACGTAAAAAATCCACTTCCCTATATGCATTTATTAGATGGTGAACGAATTGCAGAATTTATCCGGAAAGGCGGAGTGATAACAGACAACTAAGGAGCCATCCATGAGTTTTAAATTAGGGAAGCAGTGGATATCAGATCGCAAACATGTTACAGAGCTGATACAGAGGCTTTTTGGGGATACCGAACATTCACATAAGTATCTGGAGTATTATGATAAAGATACCGTGCTGCTCCAGGAAGGGGATCAACTGGAGGATATATACATTTTGTTGGAAGGTACCGTAGAACTTTGTAAAAAAAAGCCGGATACCAATACCAACTACCCGATCATTAGATTACAGGCCGGCTCATTTATTGGAATTATCGCTTTTACAACCGGTGAACCATCCCTTACCTCTGCGATTGTCATTGATCCGGCAACCGTGCTTAAAATACCGGATGCCGATGTACGGGAACTGCTTGAGAAAAATAAGCGGTTTCAGATCTATATGGATGAACTGATTTTGGCCAATCTGCTCGATCGATTTCGAAACACGATCATCTTACAGATGAAATTGGACTCTGTGAACAATAAGCTAAGAAACGAACGAAATGAATCCCAACGTGCCTATAGGGAACTCAAAGAGGCTCAGGATCGACTGATTTATCAGGAGAAGATGGCTACACTGGGTCAGTTAGTAGCCGGCTTTGCCCATGAAGTAAACAACCCTACTGCATCTCTATTACGATCAACAGAGACTCTTGAAGAGCGTATTTCTGAACTGTTGAACCGATTTGAAAGTGGTAAAGGGGATCAGAACCTTTTGAGAAAACTGTATGAGTCGGGAAAAAAAGCTGACTATCCGGATACATCTACTATCCGTGAAACGGGGAAAAAACTAAAGATATCTTTTAAACAAGCAACATCGGCACAGATCAGAATGATGTCGCAGTTGCCGGATGAATTGATCTCTGTTTTTCTGGAAAAAAAAATAATGGAACCGGATGAGATTGATTTTTATCTGCATCATTTTGAGCTCGGGAAGATGTTTCACAATATCGATTCGGCCGGAACCCGCATCGCAGGTCTGGTGAAAAGCCTGAAAAGCTACAGTCGAACCGATACAGACCGGGTGTGGGAGGAGATCGATATAAGGGAAGGGATTCACGATACATTGCAACTGACCAGCAACCGGATCAAATATTACGACATCGATCTGGATCTGCCCGAAGTTCCAAGATTGAGGGCTAACCCTGCAGCATTAAATCAGGTCTGGACCAATATTATACTGAACGCCGCCGATGCTATGGGTAAAAAGGGTTCACTCAAAATTTGGTGTAATTTTGACGGAGAACAAATTTGGGTATCCATCCAGGATTCCGGACCGGGTATCGATGAAGAGATTGTCCAACAGATCTTTGAGTCGAACTTTTCGACAAAAAAATCGGAGGTTAAGTTTGGGCTGGGTTTGGGTTTGTCGATCTCAAAAGATATTGTGGAACAACATGGAGGAACAATATCTGTC
>JBBDJK010000116.1:0-3144 GCA_040879905.1 Balneolaceae bacterium
GTAAATGTTTGGTCGGGCTCCATATTCAGTACCGATTCTGTCATCAATTCAATCAATGCTTTCAAATCCGGAAGTGAAATGACTTCTGTAGGTGAATGCATATAACGTAGCGGCAGTGATATCAATGCACTGGGTATTCCGGTTCTCTGATAAAAGATACTATCGGTATCGGTACCTGTTCGGATACTGGTGGCTTCATGCTGAATGTTTATCTTCTGTTTTTCAGCTGTTCTTTCTATGAGTGCTACCAATGACGGATGGTTTGCACCTCCGTGTTGAACAGTTGGCCCTTTTCCAAGTTTTATCGTTCCATGTTCTTTGTTATTGATACCCGGCGTATCTGTAGCATGAGTTACATCGGTTACAATTGCGGCATCGGGCATATGCCGATAACTCATCATTCTGGCACCGAAGCCACCAACTTCTTCTTGAACAGAATTAAGAGCCAATACATTCACTTTTAACTCCTTTTTCCTTTTTTTAAGATTTCGAATAACCTCTGCAATGGCAAACCCACCTATACGATTATCAAAAGCCCGGCCCGTTACCATTTCATCATTTAAAAATTCAATCTCATCCGTATATGTAACGGGATCCCCAACCTGAACCATTTCAAGTGCTTCCTCTTTTGACGACACTCCTATATCCACAAATATATCTTTCCAGGCAGGTTGTTTGCCACCACCGTTTTTGTTCTCCTGAAGATGAATCGCGGTGTTGCCGACAACACCGGTTACCCTTCCGTTTTTATTGTGAATGTAGACCTTCTTCGCTCTTGCAATCGTGGAATCACTCCCTCCCAGTTTATTCAGGGTTACAAAACCGCTATCTGAAATATGCTGAACAACCATCCCAATTTCATCTGCATGTGCTTCCAGCATGATCGTCGCAACATCTGCATTTGTCTGGATTTTGGCCATGGCTGAGCCATAAGCATCCGATTCTACCTGGTCCGAAAAACGGGAGACATACTCTTTCCAAACATTTTGTCCGGCCGACTCATAACCTGTCGGGCTGGGTGTGATGATTAATGTCTCAAGAAATGATTGTGCGTCTTTATCTAACATATTTTTATTTTGTTGTTATAATCAATCTACTTCATATATCTGAAATTGACTTTCAAAGCATGTATCGATCAAGATAAATAACTTTGATCTTTGGTGAATATAAGCATCATAAAAACAGAATGGGTTTCAAACCAAAAATTTATCAATTTATTCCTGTTTGATTCTGTTTACCTTTATGTAAGCAAAAATGAAACTCGCTGTCGAATGGATCGTTCTGTTAACTTTTAACTGCACGATGCACTATTATGAACGTTCGATTCGATGTTGTATAAATTACTACAAATTAAACCGTATTTCACAATTCATGTTAAAACGACCGATATACAATCCTGACTCTTTTTATCACTGGTGTGAAATGGATATTCGATTCAGGGATCTTGATCCTCTGAATCATGTTAACAATGCCGTTTTTAATACCTATTTGGAAGAAGCCAGAGTTCAATTCGTGCAGAGTGTTCCTGATTTTAGAGAATCTATGCAAGAAGGAAAAAGTTTTGTCCTTGTTCACATAGAGCTTGATTATCTTAAACCGATCCACTACTCAGATTCATTATTAATTGGAAGCGCATTGGTGGACTTGGGTAATAGTAGCATCAAGAGCTTTCAGGCAATCTATTCAAAAGAGACTCATGAATTAAAAGCAGTTGCTGAAACAACGGGGGTTTGGTTTGATCTGGCTTCACAGAGGCCATCCAGGTTACCGGCCATCAAGATTACTGAAAAATATTTTTTCAAAGAGTTCAATAATGGATAAAAGCAATCAGTACAAAATCTTTAATGATCCTGTTCATGGATTCATTTCCATACCGAAAGGGATTATTCTGCGTTTAATTGACCAT
This sequence comes from Balneolaceae bacterium, assembly GCA_040879905.1. Classification (GTDB taxonomy): domain Bacteria; phylum Bacteroidota; class Rhodothermia; order Balneolales; family Balneolaceae; genus Rhodohalobacter. The sequence continues at coordinate 1,907 of JBBDJK010000116.1, forward strand.
CACTACATCCAGCGGTTGCGTCGCATTCGGCAGCTGGGCTTGGGTTACCTGGTCTTTCCGGCTGCAGAGCACTCACGTTTTTCCCATGCGTTAGGTGCAATGGAACTGGGCCAACGTGTCCTTAAAAATTTAAAAGAGAAAGATACCACAATCAGTGAACCTGAATTGACCGGAACATTGATTGCCATTTTGTTGCATGATGTCGGTCACGGACCCTTATCCCATACTCTTGAACACACGCTGATCAAAGATTTCAATCATGAAATGATGAGTCTCCGAATCATGCAGGAGCTTAACAAGGAATTTAACGGCGAACTTGATACAGCTATTGAAATCTTCACCAATCAATATCCTAAAAAATTTCTGCATCAATTAATCTCGTCTCAACTGGATATGGACCGGCTTGATTACTTGAAACGCGATAGTTTTTTTACCGGTGTATCGGAGGGATCTGTTGGAATTAACCGGATTCTGAAAACCATGCGTGTATTTAAAGGAAATGTGGTGATTGATCAAAAGGGAATCTATGCTGTCGAGAATTACATTTTATCAAGACGATTAATGTACATGCAGGTTTATCTTCATAAAACCGTTTTAAGTGCGGATACGTTATTGCGAAAGATTTTCGAACGTGTGCAATTCCTGATTGATTCAGGTGAGAAGGTTGAGATTCCATCTTCATCATTGACCTATTTTATGGTAAAAACACCTTCATCTAAAAAATCTATCACAAGTACAGTGATGAAAAACTATATGGCTCTTGACGACCATGATATCTTTATAAGTATTAAAAAATGGGCTATGAGTAAAGATAAAATACTAAATGATTTAGCCAATCGGTTTTTAAACAGAAACCTATTCAGGACTCATTTTTCAACTCGTAAAGAAAGGCATTTACTGCTGCAAGATTTGTTGAGAAAGACAAAACTCTATCTCAATAAAAGAGGATTTCCATCAGACGATCACTCCGCATCTTTTTATTTTGACTCTAATGAAAGTTTTAGTGAAGCGTATAAATACGAAAATGAGAGTATCTGGATTCTGGATGATAATAATCACGCAATTGAGTTTTCAAAAGCTGCCGATACGCAACATATTATCGCTCTGACTAAACCCGTAGTAAAACCATATTTGGTTCATTTGAAGGAAATTCAATTAACAAATCTTTAAGATTTACAGGGCAAGATCCCACAGTGTGCCCTCGGATGGATATGCTCCGGGTTCAATATCTATGCTCG
>JBBDJK010000117.1:0-3137 GCA_040879905.1 Balneolaceae bacterium
GGAGCAATCCGTCCCTTACGAGGAAAGACTGTTGGTTGAGATTGACGTTCTGTACGGCGCCCTCGAATTCTATCTCCTCAAAATCTTCCTCTTCGATTTCGAATTCTACTTTTTTAACGATGTTTTTGCTTCTATTTGTCGTAAAGTATATGCCGGTTGCTTTTATATTGAGCCCATTTCTGAATGCACTTGCAACCTCTTCGAGAGAGTTAAAATCCTCATTATCAAATTCAGTATTCGAATCAACATAGAGTACGAGCCCATTTTCTACGATAAAAAAGTCGAGATTGAGATTGACGTTTTGAATTTCTCCACTAAATTCTTCCTCTTCATAATTTTCTTCTTCGACTTCAAATTCGACTTCAATGACGATGTTTTTACCCGTATCAGTGTAGAAATCGCCTTGAGCCTCTACATAATGTCCGGCCTGGAGTGCATCTTCCAATTCTTCTATTGATGTAATATCATCTCCCTCAAATTCTGTATTCGAGTCTATGTGGAGAAGAAGTCCATTTTTAAGAACGAAAGACTGTTGATTCAGATTGACCGTTTGAACCGTACCTTCAAATTCATTTTCTTCGGATTCATTGTCATCAGCGTCAATTTCAAATTCAACTTCAATGAGCATATTTTTACCATCTTCTGATGTAAAATACTCACCCTTAGCCTTGACCGAATCATTCTTGTTTAGTGCATCGGCCAATTCATTTAGTGATCTTATATCATTGTCAAATTTTGTGCGTGAAGTGACATAAAAAACCAAACCGTTATTTAGTGCGAACGATTGATCTGAAATGTTTACGGATTCTACCAATCCTTCAAACTCAGACTCATCAAATTCTTCAATCTCAAATTCTATTTCATAGGCGACAAATGCCCCATCTGCATCGATATAATATCCACCCTCTGCTTCTATTTTATAACCGATTGATAAGAGGCTCTCAATTTCTTCAATGGATTCAATATTATCATCAAATTTTGTTGAATCATTAACAAAGAGTGTCAAACCTTCTTCAAGGGTGAATGATTGGGTTTCGGAATCAGCAGAATTGATAAAATCTTCAAAATCCTGGTCACTGAACTCAAAACTGATATCAATGATCTCTCTGGTTCCGCTTGAATTCGGTTTAAATTCTCCCTCTGCTTGAATAACATTACCATGTTCAAGAGCTACCTGAACTTCTTCGAGAGTAGTCAGGTTACCGTCTTCATCTATAATGGATTCATCTGTAAAAAAGAGATCTCCAACATTACTTAATGTGATCTTATTGCTATCTAAGTCAACATTTTCAACCAGCTCTTCGAATTCTACATCATCAGCTTCTAATTTGATCTCAATTGATTGAACAATTTTGGAACCGGCGGAATCTGTAATAAATTGCCCTTTTGTGTCAACTCTGACACCGTTTTCGAGCACAGCTTCTATTTCATCCAGGGAAATGAGATCACTTTCAGTAGAAATTTCAGTCTCAGATGTGATTAGATAGGATGTGCCATCAAAAAGATTAAAACTACCTGCTTCCAAATCGACAGATCGGATAAATCCTTCAAATTCGTTCTCTTCCAATAAAGTGCCGGTATCCAGTGTAATTTTAAATTCACTCAGTAAATTTCTGAATCTTAATAACGCGGTACCATCACCATTAAATTCGATGGTTCCATTTACTGTTTTCATGGACTCATCACCATTTACTGTTTTAGTAATAAACATCTCATAAGCGAGTGCACCTGTCACTCCCTTATCTAATGTACCATTCGATTCTACTGTCTGATTGTCGATTTCAACATTCAAAAATTCAACAGTCAATTCATAATATCTTTCAATGATATCCCCATTTTCCCGGGTTACTTTAAAATCTCCACTACCTTCGTGTATTCCTTCTATAGAAAGTGTTGCGCTATTATTGGTGAGTCCATGAATAATGAACTGATCGTTTCGTTCGTACGATGAGTTTTGACGTGGAGTTACTACAGATCCGGTTCTATTACCAATGAAATCGATAGATTCAATCCGATCATTCTCAAGACGTGGAGATACGATATACTCATTGTCCGTATCATAATAGATATATTCGAGTTCTGCAGTAGTTTGCTTGGATAGATTGTCTTGATTTATGCTTCGACTGAAAGTTACCAAGTGCTTCCCTGAAGCCGGATCATATGTATATGAGTAATTGCTTTCTTTCTGGCTGCCTTGAACGAGTCCGGCCGTTTTAAATACGGGAGCAGAATATTGTTCTGTAGCCTGTAAACTTTGATTAAAATTATTGTTCGACGGAAGGGTAAAAGCATCATTCAGACTAGAAAAGATCCCATCTCTTTGGTCTGAAAGCGATTCGGCAATGATCTGTCCCGCTAACTCAAGTTCTTCAGATGTGAGATCGTCTGATGTTGTGTCAATATTCGAGTCATTAATGGAGCATCCTGTTAGAATGAGTATTCCTGCCCAAATGACGATTAAATTTCTGATAACTTTTTGATCGAATAATTTCATTATGCTGATAATTAGATTGATGGATTCATGCATAATACAGTTGTCGGCACATATCACCCCCAATTGAAATTTAATTTTCTATATACTTTTTTAAAGATGCTCGAATTTCTTTAAGTGCCAGTGCCATATGATTTTCGACGGTTTTGGGACTTATATCTAATATCTCAGCGGTTTCTTTGTAAGTGAATTCATTTAAAAAACAGTGTTCGAACACGGCTCTTCTGCGTTCAGGCATCTGTTGTACAGCTTCTTTCATCGATTGATGAAGTTCCCGGTACTGTAATTGTTCCAAAGGAGTGTCAGGCGATTCTGTATGCTGAGTACTTAGTTTTTCAGCTGATTTGTTTTTGTTGACATGATTAATCATTCGGGTATAGGCAATTCGGTATAGATACGCCTTAAGTGAGAGGTCAGGGTTTATCTTCTGTCTATTCTCCCATATGTATATAAATGCTTTTTGTATAAGGTCTTCTGCTGCATCTGAACGAATATCTCTGCTTTTCAGGTAGAGGTATAGTTTTTCAAAATAGGTGTCATAAAATTTTTTGAATGCATCTTGATCTCCGTTTTTTATGGCTTCATAAAGTGCAAAGCTATCAGTTGAATCCAATTTGGATAGCAACACCCAAAAAATAAAAAGTTC
>JBBDJK010000118.1:0-3070 GCA_040879905.1 Balneolaceae bacterium
AGCTTTACTTTAGGCTAATTTTTAATCAAATCGCTACCTATTTTGAAAATGAAACTGACAGATTTCAAGTTTGAAATCGAAGAATTTAACGTACCGGATGAACCGGTAGATCCCAGAGACAGTTCAAAATTAATGGTTCTGAATCGTGAAGATCAGTCAGTAAAACATGAAAAGTTCTCTGACATTCACAAATATTTAAACAAGGGAGATGTTGTTGTGTTCAACAACACCAAAGTGTTTCCGGCAAAACTGAAGGGGAAAAAGGAGAAAACAGAAGCTGATATTGAGGTGTTTTTGCTTAGAGAGCTCCAGCCTGAGAACATGTTATGGGATGTATTGGTTGAACCGGCCAGAAAAATCAGAATTGGCAATAAACTCTATTTTGGTGAAGATTTAATGGCAGAGGTTGTGGATAACACAACGTCCAGAGGGAGAACCATTCGATTCTTATTTGATGGTCCCAATGAGGATCTATACAGTAGGCTTGATGAAATCGGTGAAATGCCATTGCCACCATATATTGAAAGGGAACCTAAGGATTCAGATAAAGAGAGGTATCAAACCATTTTTGCGAAGGAGCGTGGTGCAGTCGCAGCCCCGACAGCCGGGATGCATTTTACAGAGGAACTGGTGAAAAAACTGACCGACAAGGGAGTTGATTTTGTCCCTGTAACCCTTCACATTGGATGGGGTACATTCAGGCCTGTAGAGGTAGAAGATCTTACGAAGCATCGAATGGATTCTGAAAACTATTATATTTCAAAGGAATCTTCAGATCGTATCAATGAGGCTTTGAAGAGTAAACAGCATAAAGTTGTTGCTTGTGGAACTTCTGCGGTCAGGGTTATAGAAACAAGTGTTATGGCAAGCGGTATGTCTAAGGCAGGAACCGGCTGGACGGATAAATTTATATATCCGGATTACAATTTTAAAATTACGGAAGCAATCATCACTAATTTTCACAGACCTGAATCAACACTGCTGATGCTTGCGGCTGCTTTTGGTGGATTTGAATTTATAAAAAGCTCTTACAAAGAAGCACTTGAAAAGGATTACAGATTCTTTTCATTTGGTGATGTAATGCTGATACTATAAAACGAATAAAGTGGATAAGCAACAACTGGCTTTAATCATACCCGCAGCAGGTGCCGGTGAGAGGATCGGCGGCGATGTGCCTAAACCCTATCTTAACCTATCGGGTAAAACAGTTCTTGAGCATACGCTTCTCAGATTTAAAGAGGTCTCGGGACTGGGAGAAGTGATTGTCTCTACCTCGCCTGATTATGTTGAGCGTACAAGAAAGATACTGGAACAGCTATACCCCAATTTGATTTGTCATGTAGTTGAGGGAGGTAAAGAGAGGCAGGATTCTATTCGAAATGCTCTAAAGAAAATATCAGGAAAAACAGGTTTGATTGCTGTTCATGATGCAGTTAGGCCTTTTGTTAGCAGGGAAGATATTGAAAAATGTATTGTTGAAGCATCCAGATGGGGAGGGGCTGTATTGGCAATTCCGGCAATGGACACGATTAAGATTGCCGGTGAAAAGAATGAAATTTCTAAAACCCCCGATAGAAATTTGATGTGGCATGCTCAAACACCCCAAATTTTTTGGGCAGCTCTGTTAAGGGAAGCGTATGACCATGCAGAACAGTATCATATTAAAGGTTCTGATGATTCATCATTGGTTGAAAAGATAGGTGGTAAAGTAGTTTTGGTAAACGGTTCATCCAGAAATTTCAAGATTACGGTACCTTTGGACCTTGAAATTGCGGGTTGGCTAATTAAACAAGGCCTTGTATGAGCTTGAGGATTGGTCTCGGATATGATGTACATTCGTTTGATGAAAAATCGGAATTGATCCTGGGGGGTGTGAAAATTCCATTTCACAAAGGATTAAAAGGGCATTCGGATGCAGATGTTCTTCTGCATGCCATTACAGATGCACTTCTTGGATCACTTTGTCTGGGTGATATTGGAACTCATTTCCCGGATACCGATCCACAATACAAAGGGTTTGATAGTTCAATATTGCTCAAAAAAAGTTATGAACTCATTCAATCAAATGGATACTCTTTGGTAAATACAGACGTTACGGTCGTTGCAGAACAGCCAAAGCTAAATCAATATATTTCAAAAATACGCAAATCCATTGCCGAAATTCTTGAATGCAACATGGATCAGGTATCAGTAAAAGCTACCACAAATGAAAAAATGGGTTTTGTTGGAAGGGAAGAGGGGATAGCCGCTCATGCAATCGTTCTGATAAAATTGCATAATCATTAATGAATGATGGAAGAGTACACAATAAATCTTATTGATTGGATATCAACGTTATCACCGATCAGTATCTACTTGATTCTTTGCCTTATTGCCTACTTTGAAAATCTCATACCGCCGGTTCCGGGTGATGTTTTGGTTGTTTTTGGTGGTTACCTGGCAGCTGAAAATGTGATAGGTTTTATCCCCGTACTCCTCGTTACTACTATAACTTCTGTATTCGGTTTTATGAGCCTGTATATGGTGGGGGCATATTTCGGCGATCAAATTGAGACGCATCGAAAAAAATTCTGGCTTATGCGATTTTTTGATGTGAAGTATTTTGACAAGGGTAAAAGGTGGATGAATCGTTGGGGACAGGGTGTCATTTTAGCCAACCGATTTTTAGTCGGGACACGCTCAGTTATCTCATTAACAGCGGGAATTACCAAAACTAAAATCTATCCTACAATCATAAATTCCACGATCAGTTCTCTGATATGGAATTTTTTACTGGTTGGGATGGGCTGGATTGTACATGAGAACTGGCAAATAATCGGCCATTATTTGAATGTATATGGATGGATCATCTTTTCTCTGTTGTTTTTACTGATCGCGAGCAGGTTACTTTTTAAACGCAGAAAGAAAAAGAGAATAAGAATGAAAAATATAAATAATAATGGTTGATTAATATTCAAGATGTTTTTATCATTCAGGTCTTTCGCTTGTGGGAAAAATATGCCTGCCTGATGTGGACTTTAGAATAAATTGTTTAGGCATAGGCGGGTAGTTTTCAGGAGAAATTTTGACA
>JBBDJK010000119.1:0-1738 GCA_040879905.1 Balneolaceae bacterium
GAAAAAGCGGAAGTGGATATTGTTGCAACGGATCGTAATTATATCGTATTTGTAGAGGTTAAAATGAGATCCGGTACCTATTTTGGTCAGCCCGAAGATTTTGTAACACTCTCAAAAGAACAGAATATTAAAAAAGCAGCCGAAGCGTGGATTTACGAACGCAAAATGGAAACGGCTGTTGTTCGGTTTGATATCATTTCAATTGTTCAAAAAGGAAATCAGGCCCCTCAAATAACCCATTTTGAAGACGCATTTAGATAAAATCAGTTAATTTCTTCTGATGAATAGGTTTTGGCTCTGCTCTTGATATATTTGGGGGTCACAATAAAATCCAAACCCGGTTCTATGTCTGCCAATAAGAATAGATACAGCTTTTCTGAATATTTGAGGAGTATCTTATCCATTCTGGTTTTTTTTACCCTGCTGCTTCTGCTCACTCCTCTCATTCTGCTGATGTTGATCTTCTCCTTTGGAAAACTCAGCAGTGTAGTCGTTGAAAAAATTGCGTGCCCAATCGCCAGGATATCACTTGTTGTTGCGGGTGTTACATTTAGAATCAAACGGTATGTGAATCCAGTACCATCACCCGCTGTCTATATTATCAATCACGGTTCTACACTTGATGTGCTGACTCTTTTAGCTCTTGGGTTACCCAACGTTCGATTTGTTGCTAAATGGCAGTTTCAATACAACCCGCTTTTTTTCCTTTTGGGAAGGTTAACCGGTCAGGTTTTCATTCGCCGTGAACAGTCGGAAAAAGCTGTCAATACACTCAAAAAAAATGTGGCACGGATCACGCGTCAAAAGCTTTCTATTCTAATGGCTCCAGAGGGATCCAGAAAGCATGAAGGAGTTGTAGGTCCTTTCAAAAAAGGCCCCTTTCGAATGGCTCTTGAACTGAATTATCCAATAGTACCGATCTATTTGGAAGGGAATGCTGAACTGAGTCCGGGTGCTTTTCTGATTACTAAAAAAGGTGCAGCAACGGCCCATATTCATCCGCCCATCGATACATCCGGTTGGAATGAAGAGCAACTTGACAAACAGATACAACAAATACGGATTATGTACTTGAAGTGGGCAGGAGTTGATGAATAACGTCCAACTCCTTAATGGAAGTAATAAACATAAATCAACACAAAGTGTTCGTTCAACTCCTTTCAGATTCTCCCAAACCGGTATTTAACTTACTAATCCCAAGTAAATTTAAATCCGTTTTTATAGATCAAATGCTTAAAAAAACTGTTTTATATCGCTCTACTTTTCACGATAAAAATAGATCTTTTTGTTGGCTGTATCTTTACCACTCTTGATTTTAATCTTGTTTTCCTGATTGTATTGATAGACAGCCGTTCGCATGGAGTTTACACTTTTTTCATTCGTATATGTAACTTCTACAGCCTGGCCTCCCGGTTCAAGTTTATCGAGTGCATCCATTAAAGGTTTGAATTTTGAGGATCTTCTCTTGCTTGATTTTATCTGAGAGCGCTTTACAAATCTGATATTCATAATATTTATGATTAGATATAAAAAATTAGAATCGTAATTAATATAATAAATAATAATAATTATTGGATAGTTAAAATAACAATAACGTTATTGTTTATTCTTCATAAATATTTATAAAACTAACTAATAAAACCACCTTTACTTAAAGAAAAACTTCCAAAAACTTAACTCTAACGTATACATTAGGAAACTATTGATAATCAATTTTAGTATACTTACTGAGTATAAA
>JBBDJK010000119.1:1838-3068 GCA_040879905.1 Balneolaceae bacterium
ATAAAATCAAATATTTATTTTTTATTTACTAATCAATTATTCAACTCGTTACTTATCGGACCAATCTGCAAAACCGTGAGAGAACTAATCCATTAATCGGTTTGAAATCAGATTTTTGACATCCTTCGTTAAATGTTTTTAAAATGATAATCAACAAATAGATGCTCGAAACCACCAGACATAATTACAGACTTATAGCCATATTCATCTCAACTATCGCAGCCGGTTTGCCATTATGGACGAGTAGTGTACGTCAAATAGATTTTACTGAAATCTCATTTCTGTTGTTATGGGGTGGGCTTGGGATTGTTGCTTCTTTTGTTGCTCAGTTTGTAGTTAACCTGAAATCGAGGGATATGATCGGCTGCTTTGCAATTGGTTATGTAATCGCAATAGTGATCCATTTTGTGACCTCCATACTCATCAACAATTTCATACAATCACGTTTTGAACTCTCTTTGCTCATGGCGATTGTTACCGGCTCCTTAGCCGCATGGATAGGTTCAATGCTGTGGAAAGGTGTAAAAATCACAAAAAAGAAAAAGTAACCCGGTTCAAATTAACTTCCTCAACACTCTTCCTCTATTCAACTCACTGAATAAACTGTATCAACGCCTCCCTGTATGCTGATGAATTGGGCAGGTTATTGTGGCTTCCACCTGAAATTCTGACCAATCTTTTCTGTTCTGAAGCAGATTGATCATAAAGTTCTTCAGCCATTCGTATCGGGGTAACATCATCACCGGTACCACCAATAATCAATAGCGGAGTCTGAATCCTCGAAACCCTTTCAGAATTATTTTGTGCTTTTACATCATCATCGATATTAAAACGGACAAAAAGTCTTAATAACCATGGAACCATCCGTTTTGTCCATTGGCTCACTTCTGTCACGGGGCTCTCAAGAACATACCCATCCACTCGATTTTCATCTGCTATCATGGCAGACAAGAACGATCCCATGGAGTGTCCATGTACATATATTTTATCCGTTTGAACCGGCGCATCGTTTTGAGCATAGTTGAATGCGGTTCTGGCATCTTCATAAATTCCCATCACTGTGGGTTCTCCGGTACTTAAGCCGTAACCCCTGTAATCAAACAGTAGTAAGTTCACCGGAACAGAAGTATAAGCTTGTATGAGTGGCCTTGATTTAACCATCAACGCACCATTCCCCCCGAAATAGACGACTGTTGCAACTGCATCTTCCCGACTCAAAAACCAGGCATC
>JBBDJK010000120.1:0-3006 GCA_040879905.1 Balneolaceae bacterium
AGCCGGCATCACCGGGATCCGTATTTGATAACAAATTCTCCAGGTAGTCTACATACATAACAAGCTCTTTTGCGAACATGTGAGGCCTTTCAGCAGGAACGAGAGATTCTCCACGCCCATATATATGGTCCACCATCTCATCCAGGGTATACTTTCTGTTAAACCAGGCTATATTTGGTCCCGGACAGATCTCCTGTCTTCCGTAAGTAGGTTTTAAAATACCCAGATTAATCATTGCCCCAACACCCAGGTTATTACACAAACAGGTTTTTTCCATGACCCGGCCTTTTTCAATCTCTTTTTCTTCATTTGGCAGATCGCTCTCCTGTATTTGATTTATTTTCAGAATTTGATACTCTGCAGAAGCCGTACAGATCGGATTATCTGTAAATTCTGTATTTGTAACCAAAAACTTTTTAGGACATTTTGAACCGGGTGTCCCTTTATCGATTAGCTCTTTCGTGTGTATATCTGAACCGGATCCCCTCACATTATTGAACGGGACTCCAAGCGGAGAAACATTACTCAAATAGAGGTCCTTCTCAAGTGCATCTGCCAGAAGATTTTGAGTCGCATCATCCACACAGGTGGCTTCGGGTACCAACAAAAATGGACTTCCCCACCCGGTTGCATCCATTCCATATTCATTCATTAACCGATTCATTTCGCCATCTGTTCCGATTCCACCCTGAACCGTTATTTTTGGCTTTATCTCATCTTCAGACAACTCAGGATAATCCCAGCCATTTGATTCATAGAAACTTTTGATCATCGGCTGAAACGTTTCAATGAGCTGATCTCTCTTCTCTCTGAATTCTTTTAATAGGACAGGTAACAAGTATCCATCCGATGCGAATGTATGACCGCCACAATTTAATCCGGACTCAATTCTAAACTCTGCTACTTCCAAACCTTTTTTTGCCAGAAATTTACCCTGAATCAGTGCCGACCGAAAATCACTCACTTTTAAGATAATTTTCTTTCTTATTTCTCCTGTCTGATTTCTATAGAAATCTTTAAACTCAGATAAGTAACCGTACAATCTGGGATTAAAACCGGCTGAAAGTACCAGTGAAGATGAGAGTTTGCTGTTTGCATATCCCCTTAATGCAGCACTGGCATCGCTAAATTCTGAACTTAATGGCATGTTATTCTTATCCGTTCCAAGTGCATCAACTTTCGCCATAATATTGACATCGATTGAACCGGGCATCATTTTTTGAGTCAGATCTTGAATTGAACTACTCATTGAATGACGATCCACTAATTCTGACAAATACTCATAGGTCTGTTTCAATACATTTGACTCCGGAAGCAGCCGAAAATATCGATCCTTTTCACTGTCTTCAAAAAGAGTCATATTCTTCAACTCTTCAAACTTGCGGTTTACGATCTCTCCCATCATATCCAGATAGGCAGTTATTCTTTTTGCCCTTCCATCCTCTTCAGAACGGGGGATAGAGATAAACGGGATTCCATATTCCTTGCAGTAATGTCTTCGGATTTTTTCGCAAAGCAGGTCATCCACAACAGATATTACGGAATCGATTCCAAGATGTGCTACACGAATGGGGCTGTCTATTGAGTGTCCGGTTCCCATAACCGGGATATGAAAATGATGATTAAGTTGTGACATTTGGACTTTAATTGTTGATAAATTGGTTTCTCCTTGTAATTTAGATAATATGGTATAATACTCTTATAACTTGATAAACAAAAAAAGATTGTAGCATTAAATGCAAAAAGTGTTAAAACTATCACTATCCGGTATGAAACCTGAGTGTTTTAAAATTTCAAGAATAGCATTCTGATCTCTACATCAACAACTTTTCTGTTCTCAAATTTATGAAAATATCATCAAAACACCTGTCTGTTCTATATAGTATGACACCGGATCAATTTAATGCGGTGGAAATGCACTCATTTTTGAATGTGATTAATGTCATTCATCTACAACTCGACCTGCTTAAAATCAAAATTGAATCGGGTAACTTGCTACAACCCATTCTGGATCAAACATTTGAACTCTCAAAACAGGTAAAAAATAAAAACCATCAAGTTTTCCTTCCCGGCCATATCAAAACATTTCAGGAAACCGTTTATCAATTACTTGATCTCCTCGACAGTAAATGCAGTGATACGGATGAGTTGGCAGAATTAAATGAAGCAAAACAGGTACTCACGGATGTTTTTAAAGTAATGGATATTCGATCAAATGAACTGCTTCAAATCACAACTAATCCCGGTCAATGGATTCAATATTCGATCGCTGAGTTTAAAGATGATTTTAATACATTTTTCCATGCAGTTGAGAAAAACAGTAAGGGACGATATCGAATTGTACAGAATATTGCGATTCAGGAATCGAATGATTATTTGATTCACTTTGATGTGGATAGTGTGTTGAATGGTAAATTAATCATGCCGATAATATTCAAAGATGTTATACGGGATTTGATAGCCAATGCGCGTAAATACACAAATCCGGGGGGCTCGATACATATTGGAGTATATCAAAAAAACAACTTGCTTCGATTTATTGTTGAGGATCATGGAATTGGCATTCCAAAAAAAGAGATCGATAACGTATTTGAATATGGTTATCGAGCTAATAATGTAAAACACATCCAAACAATGGGTGGTGGTTTTGGTCTCACAAAAGCACTTTACATCACTGTACAATTAAATGGGGATATGTGGATAGAATCTACATTAAATGAGGGTACCAAAATTATTATTGAAATTCCCGTTCCCGAAAAGTATGTTCATGCGGCCAATAAATGATGTCTGATAAAAATCACTGTTCACTTTAATATTAATTTACGGGCTCTAAAGTAGCGGAAAAATGTCTAAGTACAGAAGGTTCTGATGTGATTTTATAACCTTCTAACATCTCTCTCTGTCGATAGGTATGGATCACTGCTTCAGCCAGATAATCAACATGGCTCTGAGTATAAACCCTTCTGGGGATTGCCAGTCGGACCAGTTCCATCTGCGCCGGTTTTT
>JBBDJK010000121.1:0-18464 GCA_040879905.1 Balneolaceae bacterium
GGCAACGTCCATCGGGAAACTTTTCGGTGAGTATCAAATCTTCCTGCAAAAGCGAAGTAATAGCTGGTAAGTACCAGTGGCACAACTGTAGCGGATAATATGATATGAGTTATCAAAATGAAGAAATAGACCGGACGGATAAATCCCTCGCCGGGGAAGGGAGTGTGCCCTGCAAAATGATGATAGATCAAATAACTGATCAAAAACAGGCTGGAGGTAACAAAAGCTGTCAACATGAGCTTCATATGCCTCAGATAGTTCTTCTGTTTGATCGCATAAAATCCAGACAGGATTAAAACCGTACTCAGGCTATTTAAGAATGCATTCAGTGCGGGAAGTTGACTCACCCAATCACCTGACGCTTCAGCCGCCTCCCTGAAGTAGAGCAAATAAATCAGAAATAAAAAAGCTAACCCGCTAACAAAAAGGATGACTATGAGCGCCTTTACGACACTAATCTCTTTCAAAAATTTGACGGTTAATTGCTCACTAAGTTTTGAATCCATTCGATACTTTAACCTTAAAGGTTCCTGTTATTACGCACAAAAATAGAAATTCTACAGATCAGAAGTTCCCGGTTTTTGAACAATTTTCAAGCCACAACCCTCCCCATTTTATCAAAAAAATAAATCTGATGGGTGACTATTAAGATAACTCTCTCCCTTTCAACTCCTTTGCCATATCTATTTAACCTACTTTTTTCCTGAACCCCCTTAATCATCAATGAGAAAAAAAAGACTAAAAAACGAGCAAATATATTCCGAGTACCCTATCTTCTTTGCATCTGATTTTCCCAGAATGATGTAAAGTGCGGTGCCTGCTATTTAGAATGATTTTAAATATCAGAATTGGGGATAGATCGCCTATGCAGGTTTTAATAAATTCGGTAAATTTTCGGCTATTGCCGATTAATCAAATAAAGCATTAAAACAGGTAACGAGTAATAGTATTTATGGCTCAGATTTTTCCGAAGTGGACTAATGAAGCACCACGCAGAATTCTTTTTGGATCCATCATTTTTTTAAATGCAATCGTATTTGCAGTATGGTATTTCTTCTCACCTGAATTTACGGATGTTGGTTATATGCCTGAACAACCGGTTCCTTATAGCCATCAGGTTCATGCCGGACAGTTAGGAATGGATTGTCAATATTGCCATACACAAGTAACGGAATCAAAACACGCAAATATTCCGGCCACACAAACATGCATGAATTGCCACAATCAGATTCTAACAGATAGTGAAAATCTGACGTTGGTGCGTGAGAGCTGGGAAAGCGGTCAGCCCATTGAATGGGTTCGTGTGCATATGTTACCGGATTTTGCCTATTTCAATCACTCTGCACACGTAAGTGTCGGGGTCGGGTGTGAATCATGTCACGGCCGGATAGATCGTATGGAGGTTGTACATCAGGCAGAACCGATGAGTATGGGGTGGTGTCTTGATTGCCACCGTGAGCCTGAAAAACATGTACGGCCCGTATCAGAAATTACAACAATGGGATACAGCGTTGATAATCAATTGGAGTTGGGACGCGAACTGGTTGCCAAACACAATATCAATGCCCCAACATACTGTCAAAGCTGCCACCATTAATCAGAATTATTTAATCAGCTAACAGACAACGATTTTTTTACAAATAAAACAACTTCTAAGGAATGAGTGATCAGTCGAATCAAACTACTTATTGGAAAAGCTTAAACGAGCTCGCTCAAAACAAAGAGTATAAGAATTTTGTTGAACGCGAATTTCCTGAAGACGCAACGGAATTAAGTGATCAGGTTTCCAGAAGAAGCTTTCTGAGAGTGATGGGTGCCTCAATTGCACTCGCGGGTTTTGCATCATGCCGCAAACCGGTTCAAAAGATTCTGCCCTTTTCCAGACAGCCTGAGGAGTTGGTTTTGGGTGAGCCACTGTTTTATGCAACCAGTATGCCATTTCAGGATTCTGTTACCGGTTTACTGGTAACCAATGTAGATGGCCGGCCCAATAAAATAGAAGGAAATGACGCACACCCTGCCAGTACCGGACGTACAAATATCTTTCAGCAGGCATCTATTTTAGGTCTTTATGATCCTGACCGGTCCAGATCACCGTTGCAAAATGGAGAAAAAGTCTCCAAAAATGATTTTGCACAATTTGCATCTGACCATTTTGCAGATCGAAACAGAAACGTTTTATTTATCGATGAAGCTACCTCATCACCCACCTATCACAGGTTAAAAGAAGAGTTGCTTGCGCAGTTTCCAAACGCAGAATGGGTTACTTATGAACCCTTTTCCGATCAGAATGTGATCGAAGGAACTCAAATTGCTTTTGGCCAACGTCTCAGAACCGTGAATCATTACGACAATGCCGATCTGGTTGTTGCTTTAGATGACGATTTCATGAGCCCACAGGCTCATAATAACAGTGTTGAAAATTCAGTAAAACTGACCGCTAAAAGAAAAGTGGAGTCAACTGATGATTCTATGTCCAGAATCTATGCGATTGAAAATGCATTCACCAGTACCGGATCTTATGCAGATCATCGCCTGAGACTGAAGAGTTCAGAAATCGAGCCTTTTACTTATGCACTTGCCGCTAAATTGTCTGAATCTGTTGATGGATTAGCAGCTTTTAGTGGTGTATCCAATGCATTTAGTTCACACAGATGGATCGACATTCTTGCATCAGAACTGCTCGCTAACCAGGGCTCTTCTACTGTCAGTGCCGGGTTTGATCACTCACCCACTTTACACGCTGCCGTTGCTGCAATTAATTATGCACTCGGTAATGCAGGAAATTCAGTTACATATCATTCGCTGCCGTATCGTGCTGACCGCAATGAACAGCAAGCGTTTTTTGATGCCATAACCGAACTGAAAGCCGGTGTTTTTGATACCCTGGTGATGGTAGGTACCAATGTTGCGTTTACAGCTCCATCAGATTTGGATTTAGTTCAGGCTCTTGCAAATGTTGAAACCAAAATTCATCTGTCAGATTATGTGGATGAAACCTCAAGAGTGAGTGACTGGCATGTAAATCGTGCCCACTATATTGAAACCTGGGGTGATGGATTGTCCTTTACCGGAGAACGTTCTGTAATTCAACCACAGATCCAACCTTTGTTTGACGGGCTCAGCGAAATAGAATTTTTAAGTACACTCTTGAATGGAGAGATCTCTTCCGGTCATGAACTCGTTCAGGCTACATGGAGCAATTTCCTCGGGTCTGATATGAATAGAGCCTGGGAAACAGTTCTTCACGACGGAGTGGATGCTGAATCGGGTTTTGATGCCGTTAATGTTGCTTTGACATCCGGTTTTGCATCAGAGATCGCACCATCATTATCGTCAGAAGCATTAAATGGGATTGAGATCTCCATCAAACCGGATGAACGTATTTACGACGGCCGTTTTGCCAATAACAGTTGGCTGATGGAACTTCCGGCTCCAATGACCAAAATTACATGGGATAATGTAGCCCTCATGAGTCCTGCCACGGCTGAACGTATAGGAATCGATCCTGAAAGAAGTTTTAAAGACAACAGCGTACCGATGGTTCGAATCACTGCCGGTGACACCTCACTTGAGATCGCCGCATGGGTTGAACCGGGTCATGCCGACGATTCAATCACACTGACTGTCGGATATGGACGAAATAACCTGGGCCGTGTAGCTGATGGTGTGGGTGTTGATACCTATCCACTGAGAACGTCTCAGGAGTTGTTTTTCCGGGCTGCTTCCGTTGAACCAACCGGTAATACCTATGAAATTGCCTGTGTGCAAGATCATCACAGCCTTGAAGGGCGTGATATGATTCGCACTGCAACACTTGAGGAGTATAAGGAGAACCCTGACTTTGCATCCTATAAAAGTATTCACGGTTATGAAGTTCCCGGTATAAAGGAAGCAGAGGCTGAAGGGGATGACAGAGGGCCGATCTCTCTTTTTAATGAGAATTATGGGCCTGAGTATCAGCCTCAGTGGGGAATGACGATCGATTTGAACTCTTGTTTTGGTTGTGGAGTATGTACCATTGCTTGTCAGGCCGAAAATAATATCCCGGTAATCGGTAAGCGGGAAGTGGGCCGGCGCAGAATTATGCATTGGATCCGAACAGACCGCTATTATGCAGGAGATGTGGATAATCCGACAGCCTATCATCAGCCGGTACCGTGTATGCATTGTGAGCTGGCACCCTGCGAGCAGGTTTGTCCGGTGGCTGCGACCACACATAGTGAAGACGGCATGAACCAGATGACCTACAATCGTTGTATCGGTACACGTTATTGTGCCAATAACTGTCCGTTTAAAGTAAGACGGTTCAATTTCTTCAATTACACAAAAGAATATCTTACAACCGGCGACGATCCTGAAATTATACAGATGGCCATGAATCCGGAAGTAACCGTTCGATTCCGTGGTGTCATGGAAAAATGTACCTATTGTGTACAGCGTGTGCAGCGTGCTAAGATTAATTCTAAAATCGCCACAGGTTCCAAAAGGCCGGAAGATGGTGCTGTCATAACAGCATGTCAGCAAGCGTGTCCGGCCAATGCAATCTCATTTGGGGATTTGACAGACCGAAACAGTGCTGTGTCCAGAAATAAACAAAATGATCGAAATTATGTCATGCTGGAGGAGATCAATGTTCGTCCGCGAACCTCTTATCTTGCACGATTATCAAACAAAAACCCTGAATTGGCTTAATTCACAAACGATATTTTAATCGCAACTGATTTAACATGAGTAAAACGTACGAATACGTTCCGGAGCCCGCTCTTGTGAAGGGGAATTACGACTTCAAGGATATCACCGCAATGATTACGGATATCAACCTGCGTCCTACACCGAAAGGGTGGTATATCGCATTTGGGTTCGCGAATCTTCTATTGCTGGTACTCCTTGGTTCCATCGCTTACCTCTTTTGGGAGGGAATCGGAATATGGGGACTGAATTCTCCTGCCGGATGGGGCTGGGCGATTGTTAACTTTGTATGGTGGGTTGGTATTGGTCACGCCGGAACGTTGATTTCTGCGATTCTTTTCCTCTTCAGACAGGGTTGGCGAACGGCCATTAACCGTTTTGCCGAAGCGATGACCATCTTCGCTGTGATGTGTGCGGGTATCTTCCCGGCCATTCACGTAGGTAGGGTTTGGGTAATCTATTGGGTATTTCCAATTCCCAACTCGATGACCATGTGGCCCAATTTTAACAGTCCGCTTCTGTGGGACGTATTTGCGGTATCCACTTATTTTACCGTATCATTTCTGTTCTGGTATGTCGGTTTAGTCCCCGATTTTGCAACCATCAGGGATCGAATTAAGAGTAAAATGGGTAAACTGATTTACGGAACATTTGCACTGGGCTGGAGAGGAAGTAACCGGCACTGGTGGAATTATGAAAAATCTTACATGATTCTGGCCGGTTTGGCAACCCCTCTGGTTCTCTCGGTACACACCATTGTATCATTTGACTTTGCCGTATCCATTATACCCGGCTGGCATACCACTATTTTCCCACCCTATTTTGTTGCCGGTGCTGTATTCTCCGGATTTGCGATGGTATTATCACTCATGATAATCGTCCGTAAAATGTACGGATTGGAAGATATTATGACGGTGGATCATATTGAGAAGATGAATATCATCATTCTCGTTACGGGCTCCATGGTAGGTTTTGCCTATGCAATGGAGTTTTTCATCGCCTGGTATAGCGGTGTAGAGTATGAAAAAGCGATCTTTATCCTCAGGGCAACCGGACCCTACGCTTGGGCTTACTGGATTATGATTACCTGTAACGTGGCATCCCCGCAATTTTTCTGGTCCAAGAAACTGAGACGTAGTGTAGGGTTCACGTTCTTCATCTCCATTGTTGTCAATATCGGGATGTGGTTTGAGCGTTTTGTAATTGCAGTTTCATCCCTTTCAACCGATTACCTCCCCTCTTCCTGGGGTTACTACTCACCCACTTTTTGGGATATCTCGACTTATATTGGCACATTTGGACTTTTCTTCACTTTTTTCCTCCTTTTCCTGCGATTCTTGCCAATGGTTGCCGTTGCAGAATTGAAGGGTGTATTGCCACAAGCGGATCCGCATAATTATGATGAAAAGGGTGAATATGTACCACCTGTAGTTGAAATACCTGAACCCTACAACAAACCATCTAAAAACGTTTGATGATGAAAACATCCGATTCAGATAACAAACTTTATGGTATTCTTGCAGAGTTCAGGAATCCGAAAGAGTTAATTGATGCAGCCAAATTGATCAATGAAAAAGGGTATCGTCACTACGATACATTCAGCCCTTTTCCTATTCATGGAATGGACAAAGCCATGAGCCTGGCCAAGTCAAAACTGGGATGGATAGTTGCCGGTCACGGTCTGATAGGACTTACAGGTGCATTTTATATGATCTATTATATGATGGTCATAGACTATCCCTTGAACATAAGTGGTAAAACATTAATGAATCTACCGGCATGGATTCCGATCATATTTGAATTAACGGTTCTTTTATCTGCGTTTGGTGCCGTTTTCGGAATGTTTTATCTGAATGGATTACCCAAATTAAACCATCCGTTGTTTAACTCTGAACATTTCAAAAAAGCAACAGATGATGGATTTTTTGTCTGTATTGAATCAGAAGATCCGCAATTTGAGCAGGAAAAAGTTCTTAAATTATTTAAAGATGCCGGAGCTACCAACATTGAATCCATATTTGATGAATAAATTATCTTAACCGTATTTCACAAGATCGATCAACCATTATGAAATTCGCTTTTATACATATCAGCGCCATACTCTTGCTCTCAGTGGCATTGTTCTCTTGCAGGGGGCAAAAGACAGATAATCCGCCGATCCGTACTCATACAAATATGAATTTTCAGGATCGTTTTAATTCACAGGAGGAGAATCGTTTTTTTGAGGATGGGAGAGCCATGAGAGCGCCGGTTGAAGGCACGGTTGCCAGAGGGATGTTACAGCATGATGATGCTCTATTTGCCGGATTGGATGAGGATGGTAATTTTATAGAAGAGATTCCATTTGATCTGACCCGTAACTTCCTCTATCGTGGTAAAGAGAGATTTGATATCTATTGCCAGGTATGTCATGGCGGTACCGGCGACGGGCAGGGAATCATTATGACCGGTGAGTATGGTTATGTACCTGCACCCTCTTTTCACAGAGCTGTAAGTTATGAAATGCCGGTTGGTGAATATTTCTCAGCCATAACAAACGGTATCAGAACCATGCCATCTTATGCATCACAGATTAAAGTAGAAGACCGATGGGCGATTGTGGCTTATATTCGTGCCCTTCAAAAAAGTCAGAATGTACCTGAAGCTGAAATGAACTCTTTTGATGTAGACCTTGCTCAATTAGAGGAAGAGTTCAGAGCTGAACAGGAACGACTTGCAGCTTTGGCAGAAGAGAGAGCTGCCGGTGCCAGTGAAGAAGTGTCAGCTGAACGTGGTGAACAACTGGTCGTAAGAAATGCATGTCAGGCTTGCCATTCATTAGAAGGGAATACCGGTGTGGGTCCTACTTTTCTGGGTCTTTATGGATCTGAAAGAAACTTTGCAGACGGTTCAAGTACTGTAGCGAATGAGGAGTATTTGTATCAATCCATCACAGAACCCGGAGCGCGAATAGTTGATGGGTTTGACAATGCAATGGTACCGTATGACTTTTTATCAGAAAGTGAACTTCAATCTCTGATTGAATTTATTAAAACCTTATCAGAAGAATAATTTCGAGCGAAAATAGTAAATACATGGCTTCACATAGTCCAAAATTAACCGATTCTGTTCAATTTCCAGCCAATCTGGATACAGCCAAAACATTCTATGGATTTGGTGCTGTTGGTTTAATCGCCAGTGTGATTGGATATTTCCTGAACAGTGAACAATTTTTCTTCTCGTATCTGACCAGTTTTGCATTTTTTACAAGTATCGCATTGGCATCACTCATCCTGGTTATGATCCACCATGTGACAAAATCTTCATGGGGGACCGTGCTCAGAAGAATTCCCGAAACGTTTGTTTCCAATATCTGGATCTGGGCAATTTTTATGATTCCGATCCTGTTGGGCATGAGCAGTCTCTACTCCTGGACAAACACAGAGTACATCGCTGACGACCCAATCATGATGGGTAAACTTCCCTATCTGAACGTTTCCTTCTTTGTGATCAGACAATTTATTTATTTTGCAATATGGGGGTTTTTGGGATATAGATTGCATAAAGTATCCGTCGAGATGGACCAAACCAACGATTGGGGCCTTGTTCAAGTTCTTAGGAATCTGAGTGCTCCCGGTATATTGATATTTGCACTGACTATTGCCTTTGCGAGTTTCGATTGGTTGATGTCGCTGGATGCACACTGGTTTTCAACCATGTTTGGTGTTTACTTTTTTGCCATGAGTTTTCAGGCACTCTTTCCGATTTTAATCTTGATGATTTTCTGGATGCACCGAAAGGGAATTCTGGAAAACACGATCGGCAAGGCTCATATTTACGACCTCGCTGCCTGGTTCTTTGGGTTTTCTGTTTTTTACGCATATATCGCTTTTAGCCAGTTCTTACTGATCTATTATGCAAACATACCGGAAGAAACCCTCTGGTTTTACCACAGATTGGAAGGAAGTTGGTCTTTTGTTTCATATTCTCTGTTATTCGGACGGTTTATCCTTCCTTTTCTCCTCTTATTAAATCGGGATACGAAACAAAATCACAAACTGTTGATCATCACCTCGATCCTTGTTGTCTTTATGCACATTGTTGAATTGCACTGGATCGTGATGCCGGTTCTTCATCACCATGGTGTTTCACTCAGTTGGCTTGATTTTGCAACATTTATCGGCCTGGGCGGAATTTTTATGGGACTCTTTTTCCAGAAATTCAAAAAATATAATATGGTTCCTGTGAATGATCCGCAGTTAACCGAATCACTCGGCAAAGAGTATCACCAATAACCACTGTAAATCCGTTTCTCAATGAGTAAGAGATTGAACAATTTATCAGAAGAAGAAAAACAAAAAATTGCCGGACTGGCTTCTACCGGAGGTGCTGAAACGATCAAGACACTTGCAGAAGAATATGGTGTCGCCGAAGAGGACATTCGGAATTTAATGCATCTTTTTTCTGTTACGGATTCAGAGACTATTGAAGATGAAAATGAAGAATACTCATTGGACGTATCCGACGATTTTTTTGATGCTGTCAAATATGGGGCTACGTTTGATAAACTGAATTATAACAGACTTACGTTTTGGTCTCTATTTGGTACAGGTGTGATCGTTCTGTTCATTGTTGCGGTTATGTTTGTACATGAATATACAAGGACCTCTGCCCTGCAGGCACAATCAGAGCGTAGTGTCTTTTACGATATTGAGCAATTGCAACAAAATGATCAGGCAAAATTAAACTCCTATGGAGTTGTTGATCCCGATGAAGGGATTTACAGAATCCCAATCGACAGTGCAATTACGATCATTGCAACCGACTAGTTTTTATTGATAATTAATCAATTTATGAGACGACCACTGATTCTCTTTTATCTGATTTCAGTGTTATTCATTTTTGATATTGCTAATGCACAGTTAAACCAGGGAAGGCCCTCCATACTCGAAGATGTGGGTGTGGATGAAAAACTTGGAGATCAAATACCCATGGATCTTCAGTTTGTTACTTCCGATGGTGAATTGGTTCAAATTGGCGATCTCATCACGGATGGAAAACCTGTACTGCTGAACCCGCTCTACTATGAGTGTGAGGTGCTGTGTAGTTTGGTGTTGGATGCCGTTTATAATGTTGTCACTGAATTAGTTTGGAGTCCCGGCCCCGATTATACGATTATTTCATTCAGTATTGATCCGGAAGAGACGCCTGAAATTGCATCCCGTTCGAAGCAACAATACCTTGGGGCATTAGACAGGCCCGGGTCAGAGAATGGCTGGTATTTTTTAACGGGCTCTCAAGAATCTATTACGGAATTGACAGAAGCCATCGGTTTTCGGTATAAGTATGACGAACAGACCGGTGAATATCTTCACATGGCAAGTATTATGATGATCAGTCCGGAAGGTACCATCACACGTTATCTTTACGGTGCAGCTTTCAGGGAATTTGATTTTCGAAATGCACTATATGAAGCGGCTGAAGGAACGATCGGTTCCACACTGGATAAGGTTCTTTTTTACTGCTTTACTTACGATCCATCATCGCAAAGTTATGTGCCCGTTGCCTTGAACATTATGAAGCTTGGAGGTTTGGCAACCGTTATTATTCTGGGTATATTCTTGAGCGTTTTTTGGAGACGCGAACGAGGTTCTTCACAATCAAAAAAATTCGAATTCGATAGATGAACAAATTAAGTGAATTTATGCTTCCCCCTCAAAAAAGCACTCTTGCAGAGGGAACTGACGCATTATTCAATTTCATAAACGTAACCAGTCTCATTTTCTTAATAGGCATTACCATTGCCATTATATATTTCGCCTGGAAATATCGGCGGCGCTCTGAAAATGATGTGACACCGGTTATTACTCATAATAATACACTGGAGATTACCTGGTCTGTCATCCCCCTGATTTTAGTAATCATTGTCTTTGGATGGGGGCTCTCCGGTTATGTCAATTTAACAACCGCACCTGACGATGCTTATGAGGTTCGTGTAGTTGGGAAAAGCTGGTTATGGGAATTTCATTATGAGACGGGTCATGTCAGTGTGAATGAACTTCATATCCCTGTCGATCGGCCGGTCAAATTGGTAATGAGTTCTGAAGATGTCATACACTCCTTTTATATTCCCGATTTCAGGGTCAAAATGGATGTTTTGCCAAGTCGATACTCAACGGTGTGGTTTGAAGCGACTGAGGTTGGAGAATCAGTCGTTTTTTGTACAGAATATTGTGGTACAGCTCATTCCAATATGATGGCCAGAGCCATAGTACACGACCAAGAAGATTTTGAAACCTGGCTTGAGGTAGCAGGTTCTGCTGATGATGATATGGATCCGGTCGAACTGGGTCAAGAATTGGTTACCAGAAATGCTTGCACCACTTGTCACTCTGCTGATGGAACACAATTACAAGGACCCACCTTCCAGGGATTATGGGGCTCCGTAAGTGAAATCGAAGATGGACAAACCGTCACAGTCGATGAAAACCATATCCGCGAAAGTATATTGGAACCGGGGGCGAAAATAACCAGCGGTTATCAACCTGTGATGCCTCCATACGCAGGCACCCTGAACGATCGCCAGATTGACGCAATAATTGAGTATATAAAAACCTTACAGTAATTAAATGGCTACGAACGAAGCAACACCCAGCGTAAAAAAATTACAGGTACGGCGCTTTAAGCCGGAAGAAAATCCAAAAAAGCATTACCTGAATGAAGAAACAGGGATCTGGGCATGGATGACCACAGTCGATCACAAGAAGATCGGTCTGATGTACCTCGCCTCAATCACTTTCTTTTTCTTTATTGGTGGTGTGTTAGCTCTTCTCCTCAGAACAGAACTGCTTTCCCCCGCAAGATCTTTTATGGACGCCAATGTTTACAATCAGGTGTTCACCCTGCACGGTGCCATCATGATCTTCTTCTTTTTAATACCATCCGTTCCGGCTGCTTTAGGTAACTTTGTGTTGCCTCTTCAACTTGGAGCAAAGGATGTTGCGTTTCCCAGGTTAAACCTCGCCAGTTATTATATTTATGTGATTGGTGCACTGTTCACGATATTTGCCATCTTTACCGGCGGCGTGGATACCGGATGGACGTTCTACACACCATACAGTACCACGACAAGTGGTAATGTCATGGCTATGACATTTGGAGTCTTTATACTGGGTTTTTCCTCGATATTAACGGGATTAAACTTTATCGTAACCATTCATAAGTTGCGTTCTCCGGGTTTAACCTGGAACAAACTGCCGCTCAATCTATGGGGATTGTATGCTACCAGTCTTATCCAGATACTGGCCACTCCGGTCTTAGCCATTACATTGCTGCTTCTGACGATGGAGAGAGCTCTCGGTATTGGTATTTTTGATCCTGCCATTGGGGGTGATCCGGTCCTCTATCAACATTTTTTCTGGTTCTATTCCCATCCGGCAGTGTACATTATGATTGTACCCGGCTTTGGTATTATTTCAGAAGTGATCTCAACATTTTCAAGAAAAGTGATCTTCGGATACTGGGCGATTGCACTCTCCTCTTTAGCCATCGCATTTATTGGATTTTTGGTTTGGGGCCACCACATGTTTACGGCCGGTCAGTCTTCCCTGGCCAATATGGTCTTTTCATTTCTGACATTCCTCGTAGGTATTCCGACCGGTATCAAAATTTTTAACTGGATAGCGACGATGTACAGAGGTTCCATCGACCTGAAAGCACCTATGATCTATGCGCTGGTCTTCCTGTTCCTCTTTACCATTGGTGGATTTACCGGGATCATGCTGGGTGCACTGGCCGTTGATATTCATCTTCACGACACTTACTACGTTGTTGCCCATTTCCACTATGTAATGATGGGAGGAATGGTCATGGCATTTCTCGCAGGCCTCCACTATTGGTGGCCCAAAATGTTTGGGAAAATGTATAGCGAATTTTGGGCTAGAATCTCATGTGCCTTGATCTTTGTTGGATTCAATATGACCTTCCTCCCACAATTCGTCATGGGTGCACAAGGTATGCCCAGACGATATTTCAACTATATCGATCAGTTCCAGCCATTCCACCAGTTTTCAACGATGGGTGCTTATGTGATGGGTGTTGGTTTTCTGATCATGGCCGGTTACTTACTCCATTCGATGCTCAAGGGTAAAGCCGCCGGTTCAAACCCATGGGGAAGCCGTGCTCTTGAATGGCAAACATCATCCCCTGTACCCCTGCATAATTTTGAACATACACCTGTGATCATCAATGGTCCTTATGATTATCATAAACCGATGTCTGAATTCCAACTTGGAATTGCAACACCACATCATGATCATCACGATGATCACCAACCAACAGATGTAACCCAAACTGAAAAAGAACAAGCGTAAACGAAAATACGAATCATGTCTCAACCTTCTGCTTTAGAGGAAAAACTGGACCACCTTCAGCACCATTTTATAGATAGCGATCAGCAGTTTGAAGCATCTAAATTGGGAATGTGGATATTTCTGGTAACTGAAATACTCTTTTTTGGTGGTCTTTTTACCGCATACATCGTATACCGCTCCTGGTATCCGGAACTCTATCTGTTAGCTTCCGCTGAGCTCGATACGTTTTGGGGCGCCGTCAACACATTTGTACTGATCGGCAGCTCTCTTACGGTGGCAATGGCTATTCGATCTGCACAACTCAACCAGATCAAAGGGTTAATCATCAATCTGTGGATCACGATTGGGCTTGCCGGTGTCTTTATGGTCATTAAATTCTTTGAATACACACATAAATTTGAAAAAGGAATTTTTCCGGGATCTCACTACAGCTATGAAGGGATTGCGCACGAAAAAGCCAATATCTTTTTCAGCATCTACTACATGATGACCGGTTTGCACGGGGTTCACGTTATGATCGGTATCGGTTTAATGATTTGGCTTGTTATCAAAGCAAAGAAAAAAGTGTTCCACAGCGGTTACTATACTCCCGTTGAAATAACCGGGCTCTATTGGCACCTTGTTGATATCATCTGGATCTTCTTGTTCCCTTTATTATACTTGATTGACTAACTGAAAAACATTTTTGACCATGAGTGGACATCACATTTCATCAGCTAAATTTTTATGGGGAGTGGCTATCTCCCTGTTCATGTTGACATTTTTAACCATTTTTGTCACCTGGGTTCATATACCGGAACCCTGGAATGTGGTGGTGGCCATTGGTATCGCCGTTGTTAAAGCAACCATTGTAGCCGCCTTTTTTATGAACCTCTATTGGGACAGCAAGTTTAATGTGATGTTATTTATCATGTCTATTATCTTCTTTCTGCTGTTTATTGGAGTTACACTACTCGATACACTCTATAGAACAGACCCGATCCCATCATTTTAACTCTTGAGTTTATCTCCGTTTTTCACAAGCCGTTTCCTATGGGAACGGCTTTTTTTATTTATATTCCATACTAAGTCATGACAATTACAAAATCAGGTTAATCTGCTACAAATCGTATGAATCAACTGAAAACTGACAAATTTGAGATCTACAGCCTGGAAGCCGGGCGCTTTCTGCTGGACGGTGGAGCTATGTTCGGCGTCGTTCCGAAAACACTTTGGAACAGGCAAATAACTGCTGATGATAAAAACAGAATTCCCATGGCCATGCGGTGTATGCTAATCCGGTCGAAACAGAGTGGTAAAATCTACCTGATCGATAATGGTTCGGGCGATAAATTTAATGAAAAGATGAGCTCCATATACGGACTGGATTACGACCATAGCAACCTGCAACGGTCACTCGAAGAGATCCATGTCACACCGGAAGAGATCACCGACATCGTCTTTTCTCACCTCCATTTTGACCACTGCGGAGGAACCACTGCGTACGATAGTAGCGGAAATCTGACAGAAGTCTTTCCAAACGCGATTTATCACGTAAACGTCCGACACTGGGAAACGGCTATTTATCCGAATGAACGTGAAAAAGCCAGTTTTTTTGCTGAAAATCTTGAACCCATACAAAACAGCGGCCGGCTGCATCTCATCAAAGACCACCACACGTTTGAAGACGGATTTACAACCATACCGATGGATGGACATACAACAGGCCAGCAACTGCCTGTCATAACCGATAATGGGTTTACCCTTGTTTATGCGGCAGACCTAATACCGACCTTTGCACATCTTCCACTGCCATGGGTGATGGGTTACGATATGAAACCGATTCAAACACTGAAAGAGAAAGAACAATTTTTGACCCAAGCCAGCGAAAACCATTGGTATCTTTTTTTAGAACATGATGCAGAACATGAAGTCATTACGGTTCAAAACAGTGAAGGAAAATTTTCGATGAAGGAATCTATCACACTAAATGAGATCTCATAAATCTCTATTCATTTCGTTAACCCACTGAATGAACCGGAGAATCTAAAGTTTCTATGGCTGATTTTAACCGAACAGAAAATAAATTAAATGAGATTCTATCTCTGCTCAAAAAAGCTTACAAAAAGCTTAACAGGTGGCGGATATTCAATCTCTTTAATGTTGCCGCCGGAACTTTTCTAACCGGGCTGATGCTATTTGTGCTGTTCGAAATGCGTTTCTATTTTTCAGCCACGATAAAAACGGCCTTCCTTTTTTTACTCCTGCTGTTAACAGTGACGGTCACACTTCGTTTATACAAAACGGGGTCAATCCACTCCTTTAAGCAGTTCATTGAACTTTTTCTCCTGCAAAATGGGTTCAAAAATGTATTAAGTGCAATAGATCTGCATCTCGATCCGGATCAAAAAAAATCCAGATTCTATCAGGTTGCCATCACGTCTAATCTAATACAGGTTGAACCGGATCAAATAGAGAGAAAATTAAATGATGTTCTATACAAAACCAATGAAAGCAAGATTTTTAGGGCAGGATTGCTGCTATTGACTATTTCTGTGCTTTTTACGGCGTATGTATCGATATCACTGCCCGGCGAAAGTCTGCGAACACTCACATTTTGGAACTCAACAACTCAACCCAATCCCTTTTTGTATACAATATCACCGGGTGACTCAACCATTGAACACGGAACATCCGTTGCTTTTGATATCCGGTTTTCAGATCAACTATATCCGGAAAACAGTATTCTTGAGTTTAAAACGGATGTTGAAGAAGAGTTTCGTCAGAGGCCGATGGTACCGGTTGAGTCCGGCCATTTTCAATCACCGGATATCGATCTGAACAATGATATCACCTACCGGTTGTTGATGGATGGTTTTTATAGTCCAACCTATCGTATTGATGTTCAACAGCAACCCAGATTTGAACAACTCACCGCTGTAATTACACCTCCCGGTTATACAGAACTCTCAGAGACAGAACTTGAATATCCTTTTACAAACATCCATCTATATCAGGGTTCACAACTTGAAATAACGGGCTCGGCAAATAAAGATCTTCAGGAGGCTTTGATATTTACAAATCGAGAAGATTCGGTTCAGATGGAACGTTTGAACGGGAGTTCTGACCAATTTTACTCTATACTTCATCCCGATCAGAGTGACACACTCCGGTTCAAATTGAAAGATACAGACGGGCTTCAGAATAGTCATCCGTTCAGGATCATTATGAATGTACGAAATGATCAATATCCGGTGATCGTCATACAGGAACCGACCGGGACGGTCATGAAAAATAACCCTCAGGCCTTAGATATCTTTTATCAGGCATCGGATGATTTTGGACTGACCCGCGCTCAACTGGTTTGGGAACACCAACGTGCTTTTGTCGATCAACCTGAAACCGGAACAATAGCCCTGCAAAGACCCTTGAATGGCAGAAATGCACAGTACAGCTGGGAGTTATCAGATTTTGATTTACGGCCCAGGGATCAGCTAACATTCCGAATACGAGTTTGGGATAACGATGAGATTTCAGGTTTCAAAAGAAGTGAATCTCAATCAGTAACCCTGCAAATTCCATCACTCGCCGAGGCATTTGACGAACTTGACAGTCGTGAAAGAGATGTTCAGGGTGAACTCGATCAAATCTCAGAAAATTTTGACCGGATGGGTGATGAGTACCAGGAGTTTCTGGAGCGGTTGATGCAGAATCCGGATGCAGGATACGAGGAGCAACAGATACTGGAGGATATTCGTGACCGGCAGCAGATGATTGATGAAGAGGTTAAACAGATGAACGAAAAATTTGAAGAACTGCGATCTGAACTTGAACAGAACGATCGTATTTCTGATGAGACCCGGCAAGCCTATCAGGAACTTCAACAGTTGATGCAGGAGCTGGACGATCCGGCACTACAGGAAGCAATGGCTGAGCTTCAACAGGCCCTGGAAAGTATGAACCAACAGGACCTGGAACGTGCGTTGGAGAATGTATCGTTTAATGAAAATTTATACAGAGAACGCATTGAGAGGACGGCAGAACTTTTCAAACGATTGAAAATGAACAGTGATCTGGATAAACTCGCTTCTCAATATGAAGATATGGCGGAACGTATCACCCAACATCAGGATCAGGATCAGGAGGAATCGATGGATCTGTTGAACCGGGAGTTGGAAAATATACAGGACGACCTGGACTCTGTCTCCGAACAGTTGGACCAAATCGATCGCACCCCTCCCGCCCGAACAGAGGAGCAGTTGAGGCAGATCAAAGAAGAGGGTCAACAGAAACTTGAGCAGATCCGGGATCAGATGGATGAACTGATGCAGGAGACGGAACAAGGCCTTCAGGATGGCGAATCATCACCCACGGATGATATGAAGGATTCTCAAAACCAGATTGCTGAACAGATGATGAGTGAAGCAGAACGGTTCCGATCGTCCATTCAACAGATGAGTGGCCAACAGATTCAGGTGAATATTGTAGCGCTTCAACGAGCCCTTTATACACTACTCGAATTATCGAATATACAAGAGTATCTGGCTCAGACATCCGGTGAGACCAGAAACAGAAGTCAGGGATTTGTCGATCTTGCAAGGCAACAGAAGAATGTCAGTGATCAATTCAGTCTGGTTGCCGATACCCTTTTTCAGATATCAGCCGAACTGCCCGGTATTCCAAATCAGGTCAATAGAAAAAAAGTGGAGGTTGAACGCACACTCAGCAGCAGCCTGGACAATATGGTCGAAAGAAATCAGCGGGGTTCATTGATTGCCAGCCGTGAATCATTAGGGGGCATTAACGACCTCACCTCCATGATCGCATCACTGATTGATCAGATCATGAATCAGCAAAATAGTGGTAGCGGGGGTAGTGGCGGGATGACCATGCAACAGATGATTGAACAGTTACAGAATATGTCTCAAGATCAGCAAGCTCTGAATCAGGAGCTTCAGAATCTGATTAATGACGCACAAGGGAACCGGTTAAATCAAGACCAATCCGAAAGGCTGGACCAGATTGCGCGGCAACAGAATGAAATACGGCGACAGTTGCAAGAACTGCAACAGAGAGGAGCCTTGAATCAGGGTGACCGCGCACTGAGTGATCTCCAGCGCATGCTCGAAGAGATGGAAGATTCGATCAACGATATGCGTGGTGGAATCACGGATCCGATTATGGTACAGCGTCAGCAGAACATCCTCTCCCGGATGTTGAGTGCCGAACAGTCGCTGCAACAACGTGGCGAAGATGAAGAACGGGAAGGCAGGGCGGCAACCGATTACGACAGGATCCTGCCTCCGGACATGACTCTTCAGGAGCTCGAACAGGAGATACGCGCGCGTATGCAAGACCCGAACTATACGCGGTTCACGGATCAGTATCAGAGGTTGATTGAGAGGTATTTTGAGAGGCTTAGGAGAATGGAGAACTGATGAT
>JBBDJK010000122.1:0-18169 GCA_040879905.1 Balneolaceae bacterium
GTGACAGTGTGTTTACGCTGCTTTTATCCGGTGATAAAGCTAAGCCAAAACCTAAGCGGGAGCTATTTACTTGACCTGATCTATCGAAATCGGAGTGGGTAGAGTAAATTGGGTCATGAACAGCCATCGACTCATTGATATCGGAATAAAAAGTATCAGCAGAAGTCAAGACTTTTTTAAAATTCGATGTTTGTTGGAGATCAATCAATGAAACGTTGAGGAGTTCCGATTTCACTATTTGATGTTCCATTTGGCCGGATTCCGGTAACTGATTAGTACTTGCAAAAGATTGCGCTTCAATATTTTGAGAAGAAGAAGCATTGAATGTAGGAGTAGGCTCTAAATCGTCAATAGAAGGATCCCGATCTGTGAAAGATGGCTGAGTCTGATTCAACAGGGTAGTCGGATCCAAAGGTTCCATCGGCAGATTATCAGACCTTGTGTCCGGTATAGGTTCCGTATCGAGTTGATCTGATATCCGGTTTAGACGGTTATAATTATCGAATGTGAAATATCCGAATGTGGCTAATATCAGTATAGATGCGGCGGCCAGGAAGCCCACTTTTTTTCTGTATGAACGTTGCAAATCCAGTGTATCCAGTTCTTTTTCAAGACGAAGCCAGTCATCTTCTCTGAATGGAATCTCATACTCGGCCGCTTTTTTGAAAAAAAGTCGTTCAAGGGGATCTTTATGGTGGTTTTCATCATGCATAGTAGAATCCTACATTAAATTATTTTCGAGCATTGTCCTCAAATTTCGTTTAGCCTTTGAAAGGTTTGATTTCGATGTACCCACAGATATATCCAGTTTCGCTGCGATCTCTTCATGTTTAAATCCTTCAATTACATAGAGATTAAAGACGGTTCTGTAAGCGGGGGTTAATTGTTGAACCAATTCAACAATTTCATTGTAGTTGATCCCGCTGATAATTGATTCTCCGGCAGTTAATACGTCTCGGGTTTCATCCAGAAATTCCATTTCCCGTATTTTTTTATTTTTATGAAAATGATTGATCGCTGTATTTACAATGATTTGGCGTAACCACGGCTTAAATGGCAGGTGTTCATTGTATTTTCGAATATTCTCAAAGACTTTTATAAAAGCATCATTTAGAATATCAACTGCTTCATCTCTGGAATCGGCATAACGCAACGTAATACTCATGCCATAGGCATAGTACATTTCATAAAGCTCTTTTTGATTTTCACGACGCCGTTTTCGGCATCCTTTGAGGATTTCTCTGAGCAATGGTGTTTGATTATTACATGGATCAATGTTCTAACGTATCCGGCAAAATTTATATGCGCTTCTGTCAGACTGTACAACAGATGTTAATAAATGGTTGCCTCACAATCTGAAACTTTTAAAAAATGTGAACGAAAACCATCTGATTAGTGTAATTGATCGTACTGTTACGAATAAGTTTGAAGAGATTTTTAAAGAATCTATTAGAATCCCAAGGCAGAAGTTCAACAGATAAAATAAAGATTCAGAATCAGGTTCATGGATGGAACATTTGTCATTAAATAAAGTTATTAAATGAAGAGTGATTTTTACCGATAAACGAGTAAGAGAAATGAAGCCGATAAACATTAAAATATTTTAATAAATTCAATTTTGATATATTAAAATATATTAATAATTTTCCGGTATAAACGAGTGAGCTTTATGGAAAGTCAAATTAAAACGAACGCAAGTGTATTTATCATCGAGGACAACCTGGTATTGTCCATGATTGTCAAAAGACTCGTATCGGGCCTTGGATACGAGGTTGTTGGTGAAGCCAAATCGGGTGAAGATGCTGTTGAACAAATCAAAATTCTAAAGCCGGAGATCGTATTGTCTGATATCAGACTGGATGGTATTATGAATGGCATCGAGACAATCAGAAAAGCCAGGGATTTTGCCGATTTTGAGGCAATCTTTATATCCGGTAGTGCTGATGATAATGAACGTTTAAAAGCGGAAGAGATTGGCTATCTGGACTATCTATTGAAACCGGTGAGAAAAATGGATCTTGCCAATGCACTTAAAAAAGCGAAGAAGATAACCCGGAAAAAAAGTGGGCATCAAAACGGAGCTATTAGTCTGGCAATTGAATAACCGTTTTCCCGGTACGAACTCCATCCTTTACTTTTTGAATCTCAGATGAGAGATCCTTCAGTTGTATAGTCGTACACAAATCAGCCATATTAGAAAGTTTCCAGTCCCCGGCCAATAGACTCCAGATTTGTAATCTGTCCTTCATGTGTGCGATTCCACTGTCGATACCCATTAAACTTATACCCCTGAGGATAAAAGGGTAGATAGAGGTTTCTAAATGATCACCCAACACATTTCCACAACAGGTAATCAACCCATTATGAGCGATCTGACGAATGATCAGGTCTAACATTTTTCCACCTACGGTATCGATCCCGGCAATCCATTTTGAGGGTAATAATGGTTTTTTCCCGACAGAATAAAAATCATCCCTTTCAATGACTGATGAAGAGCCAATAAGCTTTAAAAAATTGTGTTGATCGGTTTTACCTGTTATCACATCACACCGATAACCGAGATGCGATAAAAGAGCAACAGAAAAAGTACCCACAGCTCCTGTTCCACCGGATACGACAACAGGCAATCGTTCAGGAGTAATTCCGGCATCAACAATTTTTTTTACACCCATAGCTGCAGTTAACCCGGATGTTCCGATCATCATACTCTCAATCAAAGAGAGATTATCAGGTAGCGGAACGATCCAATCGCCCGGTACAGATATAATCTGACCAAACCCACCGGGAGTATTCATGCCGAGATCATAACTGGTTACAATGACCTTATCCCCGATTGTAAACCTGGAATCCTTGCTGTTAATAACCACTCCTGCAGCATCAACCCCGGGTGTAAAGGGATACCGTTTAGTGACAGTTTGATGACCTGTAGCCGATAGCATGTCTTTATAGTTCAGCGACGAATATCTGACCTGAATGATGACATCATTATCAGGCAGATCATCCACTGACAATGATTGTATGGAGTGTTGATATGAATCACCTGATTTGTGAACTACAAACGCTTTATAATTCATAGAATTCATAAGAAAAGAACCTCTTAAACCTTTATTCAAACAGACGTTTTAACCAACTCAATTTACTCTCTTCATAGGGCGGATATCTAAACTCAGGATCAGGCCAAAACCCTTTCTTTAAAACGGATTGCTTTCTGCTAAATGTTTCAAAACTATATAGTCCGTGATATGAACCCATTCCACTGTTTCCAACCCCACCGAAGGGCAGATGATGATTGGATAAATGAGTAATGGTTTCGTTAATACATCCACCGCCAAAAGGTACATTCTGAATGATCTGGTCCTGAAATTGTTGATCATCAGAAAAAATATACAACGCGAGGGGCCTTGATTTAGAGTTCAATTTATGAATTAATTCTTCAGTTTTTTGATAAACCACAACGGGTAAAAGAGGGCCAAAGATCTCCTCTTCCATAATAGGTTCATCCCAATCGGATTCTATCAAAGTCGGCTCAATAAATAGTGTGTCTCTATTCTTTAACCCTCCCAGCAACACCTTTGATTGGTTGATCAGATTTGATAACCTATCAAAATGGTCAACATTGATGATACTGGTATAATTTTCTCCAATTTGATAATCATTCTTAAAAAAATCAGACAGTACTTTTTTAGACTCTGTAATAAATGACTTTTTGAGTGATTCAGGTATTGCCACAAAATCCGGGGCTACACAGGTTTGACCCGCATTCATAACCTTGCCCCACCAAATCCTTTTGGCAGAAACCGAAATGTTCGCATCTTCGGAAATAATCGCCGGACTTTTACCTCCCAATTCCAAAGTAACCGGTATTAATTGTTCTGCCGCAGCTTTCATGACAATTTTTCCAACGCGGGTACTGCCGGTGAAAAATATTTTATCAAACGGTTGATTCAATAATTCCTGTGATATTTTCGCTCCCCCCTCGACAACAGTGACTAACTCTTGTTTAAAATATTGATGAAAAAGTTTAGAGAGCAGTGCAGAGGTTGTGACCGCAAGCTCACTCGGTTTTAATACTACCGTATTTCCCGCAGAGAGGGCACCAATGAGTGGCATTAGTGTAAGATGAACCGGATAATTCCAAGCACCCAGGATCAAAACCGTTCCATACGGTTGTTTATAGATCATACTTTTAGCAGGGAATGTCGTTATGGTATTTCCTGCATTTTCAGGAGTCATCCACTTCGACAGATGTTTTAAATGTACATCAATCTCATTTATAACAGTCAATATTTCAGTTGCATACGCTTCAAAATAAGGTTTCCCAAAATCGGCTTTTATTGCATCACATAACTCTTTTTCATGATCTACGACAAGAGTACGAAGAGTGGTTAAATGTTTTTTTCTGGACTGATAGGTTCTGTTGATTCCATTCGAAAAAGAATCTTTTAATTGGTTAACAGTTTGTTGAAGAGTCATGATGATTTTGGTTTTCTTCCTGTAAATGAGTTCATAGAATGGTATACGCCAAATAGATTACCCGCCAGCCAGTCAAATAGAATAGAGGGCAAAAGGGCTTTCAAAAAGGGTACTATATGAACAATAAAAGGAGCTTTAATTTCACGTTTTTTAAGAGCGATACCCTTTAACATGCGATTTACAATATCATCAGTCTGTAAAATGGGTGTTAACAGGGGTGGTTTTACTCCATCAAACATACCTGTATTAATAAAACTGGGAATAACTGTAGTGACATCAACACCTGTTTTCATCTGTTTCATTTCAAGCCTGAGTGATTCTGACCACCCTAAAACAGCCCATTTACTGGCAGCATAAACACTCATTTTCGGATTCCCGATATACCCGGATGCTGAACCGATATTAACAATATGACCGGACCCGCGTTGAATCATCTGACCCAGAAAAGAGTGTGCCACCCACATACTACCGGTGACATTAATTTGAAGGGTACGATGTATTTCATCCTGACTGTGTTCGTGAAACATTTTACCGATAACGATGCCGGCACAATTTATGATGATATCCGGTATCAGGTTTCGTTTGACCAATTTATCAGATTCTACCCGGATCTGATCAGGATCTGAAATATCAATATCTGTTGTAACTGTGTTTGAAGATGATTGAAGAGTACTTGATAATTGTTTGAGTTCTTCATGATTTCGATCCCACAAGATTAAGGTCGTTTCAGTTAATAAAGAGACTTTTTCAGCGAAACGCTTGCCTATTCCACTTGCCGCACCGGTAATCAGTATCGTTTTATTTTGGTAGTACTTTTCAATCTTATCCATATTCAAATCATACGGAAAAATAGAGGTTGAGAGAAATTATATTTCAAAATGAAAGAGTTCGGATAATAAACATTCGATTATTTAATTTTGTACCTGACTGGACGAAAGACTAATTTTGTATTCTACATCAAAAACGAAAATAGACCCATGAAAAAAACATACTTTACACTATTTATACTCATCATGGCTGGTTGTCAGTCAACCACCACGATCGATGAAGCAGCACAAACAATTACAGGGGAATCCCTGAAAAGTCACATTGAAGTACTTTCATCAGATGAATTTGAGGGACGGGCTCCGGCAACACAGGGCGAAGATAAGACAGTAGAATACCTGGTCAACGAACTTCAAAACATGAGAGTGGAGCCGGGAATGCCGGATGGAAGCTATATACAGGAAGTACCGTTATTGGGACAACAGGTTGACGGATCGACGGCATCATTCACAATTCGTAAAAACGGATCGGAAGTTGCAGGCCTTACTTATAACAGTGAATTTATGGGCTGGCCAAGCAATGAAGAAGAGAGGGTGCAGATTCAAAATGCGGAATTATTGTATGTAGGATACGGTATACAGGCTCCGGAATTTGAATGGGACGATTACAAGGATGCTGATGTTGAGGGGAAAATTTTGGTATTTAAAAATAGTGACCCCTCCCATGATCCTGAACTATTTGACGGGGCGGCAAGGCTTTACTACGGAAGATGGAGTTACAAATTTGAGAAGGCTGAAGAGATGGGTGCGTTGGGTGCAATTATTATTCATACGACCCCAACAGCGGGATATCCCTGGAATGTAGTATCTAATAGCTGGGGAAGAGAACGGTTTGCATTGAAAAGCGGAAATTCAACATCAGATAATGCTCCTGAATTTAATAGCTGGATCACAGAAGACGGCAGTGTCACACTTTTTGAACAGGCCGGCCTGAACCTTCATGAAATGCTGGAAGCTGCTGCATCAAGAGAGTTCACACCGATTCTGCTGGAAGGAGTAACCGTTGATGTAGAGTTGACAGCAAGTTACAGCGATATGTCAACCCGAAATGTAGTGGGTAAAATTGAAGGCACTGACAATGAACTGCGTGATGAGTATGTGATATTCTCGGCTCATCATGACCATCTCGGAATTACCGAACCGGTTGATGGCGACTCTATCAACAACGGTGCAAGGGATAACGCCTCCGGTGTGAGTGCTGTATTGGAAACGGCAAAAGCGTTGAAACAGGTAGAACATAACTTGAAAAGAAGTGTCAAATTTCTGTTTGTGGGTGCAGAGGAGATGGGACTTTTGGGTTCTTTATACTGGTCCAATAACCCTACTGTAGCTCCCCAAAATGTCTCTGCAAACATCAATCTGGATAGTATGCAGAGTTATGGGGAGACGAATGATTTGGTTCTGGTGGGTTACGGCCGTAATACCATTACGGAGATCTTTCGTTCACACCTGGAAGAGGCCGGCAGGGTGGCTGAGCGTGATCCGCGGCCGGAGCAGGGTATCTTCTATCGGTCTGACCATTTTTCGTTTGCCCGAATAGGTATACCCGCCATCTATCCAAATCCGGGACGAGACTATGTAAACAAACCGGAGAATTGGGCAGCAGAAACGGACAGTGTGAATGCATCCATTTATCATACCGTATTTGACGAGATTAATGAGTATTGGGATATGAGTGGAATGGAAAGTGATGCCAGACTCATATTTAAGGCATCCGTGGATATTATAAATAGAGATGAAATGATGAAATGGACGCCGGGTGATGAGTTTGAAGCAACTCGTCAGGCTACTTTACAATCGAATTAATGGGTGTATGCACTTTATAAAGAGGTTCTCAGGGTTGTTGTGGCATCAAACATAACCCGAACGTATTAAAACCTAAACTGATCAAAAAATGAGTTTAACAGAGTTTCCATATTCAAGAGGCCGCCGACTTCGTATGGGTGATAACATTCGGAAAATGGTAACGGAAAACCGATTACACGTCGATGACTTTATTGCACCTCTTTTTGTGATGGAGGGATCAGGGGAAAAAACGGAAATCACATCGATGCCTGATTATTTTCGGTATACTCAAGATACTCTATTAAAAGAGGTCGAAGAGATCCGTTCCCTTGGAATCCTCTCCGTTCTGCTATTTGCCAAAGTACCGAATGAGAAAAAAGATAATCAAGGAACAGAAGCTTTGAATCCGAATGGGTTGATGCAAACGACGGTACGACTGATAAAAAAAGAGTTTCCTGATTTGGTTGTGATGACAGACGTGGCTTTGGATCCTTACAGCAGTTACGGACATGACGGAATTGTAAAAGAGGGTGTAATACTTAATGACGAAAGTGCGGAATTGCTTGCCAAAATGTCGGTGAGTCATGCAGAGGCAGGTGCGGATTTTGTGGCCCCTTCCGATATGATGGATGGACGAATTTTATTGATTCGTGAAGCTCTGGAAGAGAGTGGATTCATCGATACGGGAATCATGGCGTACAGTGCAAAATATGCTTCCTCATTTTACGGCCCATTTCGGGATGCACTCGATTCAGCTCCCGGATTTGGTGATAAGAAAACATATCAAATGAACCCCTCAAACGTTACAGAAGCTGTGAAAGAGGCAGTTATGGATGAAAATGAGGGTGCGGATATAGTGATGGTGAAACCGGGGCTGCCCTATCTGGATGTGGTCCGAGCAGTGAAAGAAGCTGTATCTGTACCGGTGTCGGTTTATAATGTTTCGGGCGAGTACGCTATGATTAAAGCGGCAGCCCGGAAAGGTTGGATCAATGAAGAGGAGGCAATGATGGAAGCCCTCATATCGTTTAAAAGAGCCGGTGCTGACCTGATTGCAACCTATTTTGCTAAAGACGCGGCACGATTATTGTAATTAAAGCTATCACGATCACGATAGATAGATGAAGATGTAAATGTGACGTCCGGATATCGTGAGTTGTGCTGTTCTGTGATTCTGAATTCACAGACGATGTGATGAACAAACAATGTGATGAAATGTGTTAAACAAAGATTTATATCGTCATAAACCAAGATTTTAAAGTAAATAAGAAATGAAAAGAGTTGCTCTATTTTTAGGTACGAATTTGGCCATCATCGTGGTGGCAAGTATCACGTTAAACTTGTTGGGAGTGGGTTCATTTTTGGATGAATCCGGTACCAACCTGAATCTTCAGGCACTGTTGATCTTCTGTTTTGTGTTTGGAATGGCCGGATCGATCATATCCCTTCTGCTGTCGAAAAAGATTGCAAAGTGGACAATGAAGATTCAAATTGTTGATAAACCCCGAAACTCAACTGAAGAGTGGCTTTTTAGGACGATCGAAAGACAGTCGAAGGAAGCGGGCATCGGTATGCCGGAAGTGGGGATTTTCGAAGCGCAACAGGCAAATGCTTTTGCAACCGGCGCAAACCGGAATAAAGCTTTGGTTGCCGTGAGCAGTGGCATGATGCAGCGATTTAACAGGGATGAAATTGAAGCCGTACTGGGTCATGAAGTGGGTCACGTTGCCAATGGCGATATGATCACTCTCGCATTGATTCAGGGAGTAATCAATACATTTGTGATGTTCCTGGCAAGGGTAATCGGCTTTGTGGTGGATCGGGTGGTTCTCAAAAACGAAAGAGGCTTGGGAATTGGCTATTTTCTGACAACCATAGCCGCTGAAATTGTGTTGGCTATATTGGCATCAACAATCGTTTTTTGGTTCTCCAGACGGCGAGAATTTGTGGCTGACCGGGATGGTGCCCGGTTAGGCAGCCGAAGGGGTATGATCAATGCATTGCAACGGTTAAAAGCGGAGTCTAAGGTTCCAAATCAACTGCCGGAGTCGATGCGGGCATTTGGAATCACCGGTGGGAAAAGAAGTGGCTTAAAAGCCCTCTTTATGACTCATCCACCACTCGAAGACCGTATTGCCGCACTTCAAAATATGAGTGACTAATGACAAAATGTGAAGATTGTTGTGAGTCTTGACAATTTTATCTCACGACTCACGAATCAAGACCCGTAAAACATGCTATTAAAAAGTGAATATCTATTTAATCGTGCGCAGAAATTTATACCGGGTGGGGTAAACTCACCGGCAAGGGCATTTAAATCGGTTGGAGGAGTACCCGTCTTTTTTAAAAAAGCGAAGGGTTCGCTGATAACCGATGAAGATGGTAATGAGTATATCGACTATGTTGGATCTTGGGGCCCCATGATTTTGGGTCACGCGTATCCGGCTGTGATTAAAGCCGTTCAGGATGCGTCGTTTAATTCCACCTCTTTTGGAGCACCGACAAAAATCGAAATCGATATGGCGGAGTTGGTTCAAAAGATGGTACCCAACATAGACCGGGTTCGAATGGTGAACTCCGGTACAGAAGCTTGCATGAGTGCCATTCGGGTTGCCCGTGGATATACGGGAAGAGAGAAAATAATCAAGTTTGCGGGCAATTATCATGGTCATGCCGACTCCTTCCTGATACAGGCCGGCAGTGGTGCCCTAACGCTTGGAAAACCGAGTAGCCCGGGGGTTACTAAAGGAACGGCAAAAGATACACTCAACGCCGAATATAACGACTTGAGCAGTGTTGAGAAATTGCTGAAAAAGAATAAGGATACTGTGGCGGCTATTATTGTGGAGCCTGTAGCAGGTAATATGGGATGCA
Source organism: Balneolaceae bacterium (assembly GCA_040879905.1). Lineage (GTDB taxonomy): Bacteria > Bacteroidota > Rhodothermia > Balneolales > Balneolaceae > Rhodohalobacter. Next base: position 9,957 of record JBBDJK010000122.1, read on the forward strand.
TTCCGCCGGAACCCGGATTTTTAGAAGGATTAAGAGAGTTAAGTGATCAATATGGATCCGTTCTTATTTTTGATGAAGTGATGACCGGCTTTCGGCTTGCACGTGGTGGTGCTCAGGAACGGTTTGATGTTTGGGCTGATCTGGTCACGTTCGGTAAAATCATAGGGGGCGGGCTCCCGGTGGGTGCTTTTGGCGGTAAAAAAGAGATTATGGATGAGATTTCGCCTGTAGGGCCTGTATATCAGGCCGGAACACTTTCAGGAAATCCGCTTGCCATGAGTGCGGGATATGCGCAACTTAATATTCTGGAGAAGCATCCGGAACTCTATGTGGAGCTGGAAGAAAAAACGGACTATCTGGAAAAAAGGTTACGGGTTGTTCTGGGTGAATATAGGGTGCCATTTCAGATAAACCGGGTCGGATCGATGATCAGTATCTTTTTTACAAAGAAAAAAGTAACCGGCTTTAAATCAGCCAATACAACAGATAAGGAACTGTTCAAGCAGTTTTTTCATGAGATGTTGAAACGAGGAATCTACCTGCCACCCTCTCCGTTTGAAACCTGGTTTTTAGCAACCTCCCTGACCTATGAAATGTTGGACAAAACGATCATCGCTGCAAATGACTCATTAGCCGTTGTGACAGGAAAATAGGATATGAATAAATCCGCACTGGCAACGGTTTTTTTAGTGGTGGTGATAGACCTTCTCGGATTCGGGATTGTATTACCATTGTTGCCATTTTACGCCCAGGAATTTGCGGCATCGGCGGTCATGATCGGGTTGTTATACAGCGTCTACTCATTTATGCAACTGATCTTTTCACCGATCTGGGGTAGTTGGTCAGATCGGATTGGCCGGCGTCCCATCATGTTGCTCAGTACATTTGGGGCCGTTATAGCATACACTATTTTTGGCCTGGCTGAATCACTATCCGTCCTATTCTTCTCAAGAATCGTTGCGGGAACAATGGGTGGTAACATCTCGACGGCTCAGGCGTACATTGCAGATGTAACTGACAGTGAGAACCGGGCGCGTGGAATGGGATTGATCGGTGCTGCATTTGGGATCGGATTTGTGATAGGACCTGCTTTGGCTACGGCACTTATTCATCCGTCTTTTCATGAATTTGTGGGGAGTATCGGATTTGTACAATTTGCTGAATGGATGAGTGAAAACCGGTTTGCACTCCCCGGATTTTTTGCAGCTTTTTTATCTTTTTGCAGTTTTCTGATGGTACTGTTTAAACTTCCTGAAACGGTCGACACATCCATAAAAAGGGAAGTGGTATACAGACGGCCCAGTGTATTTACACCCCATTTCTGGAGGCTTCTCGCTGATCAGAAAGGGAAATCTGCCCGGGGATATCTCATCCCATTGATCATCGGTTTTTTCCTGCTTTCATTTGGTGAATCGAGTTTATATAGTGCTTTTCCCCTATTTGCTGAATCACAATTAGGCATGACAGCAGAAGAGGTAGGTATTCAATTTTTCTATATTGGTATCATCGCGGTGATTGTACAGGGGTTTTTAATCAAACCACTTACAACTTACTTTGCAGAGGAAAAATTGTTTATGGTGGGCAATGTGTTGATGGTCATTGGTTTAGGACTGATACCATTGGCTCATAACATGCTTACACTTGCCGTTTTTCTGGGTGTGATGGCACTTGGGAAAAGTTTGAATACACCAACGATTACCAGCCTGATCTCCAAAGAGGCTGAATCGGATAATGTAGGTGCTGTGATGGGGGCGTCACAGGGATTGTCCGGATTGGGTAGAATGATTGGCCCAACCTGGGGGGGCGCACTGTTCTCAGTCTATTTTGGCCTGCCATTTGCCGCCACCGCACTGATCGTGGCAACGACGATTTGGATTGCTCTTGGGTTAATTTCAAAGGAGAAAATGAGGAAAAAGGATTAGATTTTAGATCTCAGATCTCAGACCGCAGATCTCAGAAGGGGGAATTTGTAGTTATGGTAAAACTTTGGGCAGAAAACTTGATCGGTATAAATATATTAGAATTGAAATAAATGGATTTCGGGATGATCGGCTCTTTGATTACCTTTCAGAAAAGAGATAATTAAGGAGAATCATTAAATTAAAAAAATAAATGCCATGAATGTCTACGTTGCTGATAAACTTCCTGAAGAGGCGATTAATGATCTAAAAAAAATAGGTTTGGATGTACATTCTGAGCCACAAACAACCGCTGCCGATCTTGATAAGGGATTGAGCAGTGCGCAGGTACTGATTGTCAGATCAACGGTTGTGAGTGCCGATTGCATTCAAAAAAGTCCCGAGCTGAGCCTCATTATAAGAGCGGGAGCTGGTGTAAATAATATCGATTTGGAAGCTGCAAGCAACCTGGGTATCTATGTTGCAAACTGTCCGGGCAAAAATGCAATTGCAGTGGCAGAATTAACAATGGGATTGATATTGTCACTCGATCGGTATTTAGGTGATAATGTATCAGATTTCAGAAATGGAGTCTGGAATAAGGCTGCATTCAGTAAAGCAGAAGGGCTCTATGGGCGCACTCTGGGAATCATTGGAACGGGGCAGATCGGCAAAGAAGTGATAGTGAGAGCCAAAGCATTTGGGTTAGATGTTGTGGCTTGGTCAAGATCGTTGACTCATGAAATGGCTGAGGAGATGGAGATAAAGATGGCAGATAGTATCAGAGAAGTGGCTAGCCGATCAGATATATTGAGTGTTCATCTGGCGATGAATGCCCATACAAAAGGAATCATTTCAAAAAAGGTGTTGTCTGCATTAAAAGATGGCTCGATGTTTATAAATACATCCCGTTCAGGCGTTGTGGATGAAGATGCACTCTATGAAGAACTTAAAGCGGGGAGGTTATCTGCCGGTTTGGATGTGTTTAATGATGAGCCCGAATTTAAACAAGGTGAGTTTAAGAGTCGATTTCAGGATTTAAAAAACGTCTATATTTCACACCATATCGGAGCCAGTACAGAACAGGCACAGCTCGCCGTGGCAGATGACGCCGTTGATATCGTCAGAGGATATGTACAAAAGGGGTATGTCAGAAACTGGATTAACAGGTGTGATCAGACGGAAGCTCCGTGGCAATTGGTGGTTCGGCATTATGACAAACCGGGTGTGATTGCAAATGTCATGAGTGAGCTTAAATCCGCAAATATAAACGCTCAAGAGCTGACCAATGTGATTTTCGATGGCAAGAAAACAGCTTGCTGTACCATCCAGATTGATACGAAACCAACTGTTGAGATGATGAAAAGTATTCGTACACGACAGGATGAGGTGATCAGTGCCACCTTGATTAAAAGGTGACATATAACCAAAATCGACATCAGGGCCGGGGATTCTGCAGCCATCGCTCAGGATCTGCCATTTGATTTCCTTCACGTATCAAGAAGAACAGCAATGGTCCGCGAATGGAGTTTTGGTCTCCTGAGAGGCCAATAACATCCCCCTGGCTAAGCACCTGATTCTTTCGAACGAAAATGTTACTCATATTCCCATAGGCTGTTCGAAATGTACCATGGTTCACAAAAACCAGATCTCCATAACCTTGCAATGGTTGCACACCGAATACATAGCCGTCACTAACCACCCGGACGGTTGATCCCGGAGCCGTTGAGATATCGACACCCGGATTGGGTATTCTTGTATTGTGAACGGGATTTACGCGTACACCAAAACGTTGTGTGATGGTTCCATTCTCAACCGGCCATGGAAGTTGTCCGCGCTGTTCTCTGAACCGGGTATCAAAAGCATCAAGTTCAGCATCACTCAGATTCATTTCACGCCTGACCGGCACTTCACCACCGGCTTCAGCACGTCTGAGCCGCTCCTCATCACGGATCAAATTTTCCATAGTGGTTTCCAGATTATCCCTCTGCTCTTTCTGCAGCTCCATTTGACGTTCAAGATTTTGAATATCACTCTGAAGTGTATTTACAATCTCTCTCTGCTGAGCTTGCTGCTGCTCAAGATTCGCTGTTTCCTGTTGAATCTCAGCCAACACAGTCAAATTTCGGGCCCGGGTTTGTTCAAGAGCCACAATAGAGGCCTCATGAAGTCTTTTTGTTTCATCAATTTCATCTACCTGTGCCTGAACATGGTCATTAAATCTGGATAGATAGTAGGATCGGATTATAAGTTGATTTAAAGATGTGGATGTAAGCATCAATGCCAGTTCGGTCGTTCGGCCATGTTTATAGAGATAAGTGAGTGTGGATTTGTAATCATTAATCAGACGCTGAAGGGTTTTTTCCAGTTCTGCAATGTTACGCTCTATAAGCTGAATTTCTTCGACAATACCCCTCTGTTCACTATTCATCTGTCGTAACCTTTCCTGCTGTAGGGCAATCAGACGATTAATCTCTTCATACTGACGATAAAGTTCGTCATACTCCTCTGTTGTTTCATTGAGACGTGCTGTGTAATCAGCAATTTGTCTGTCGATATTTTCTATCTGAGAGCGGGTATTCTGTTGCCGTTCTAATAGTTGTGCTCGAAGATAATCAAATGAGGACTGCCCATTACAGATGGATGAACCGGATATCAGCAGAAGAATGGTGATAATAAAAAAACGAAAATTCATAATCTTTGAATGATAACATCATCAGGCAGATTAATACCTAATGGTGGAAGTAGAGGATTGATTTCAAGTCGTTGTACCAACAGTGTTGCACGTGAGTTCCCATCTTTACTGTAAATGGAAACCTTTCTGGGCAGATGAAGTTGTTCAATGATTGCATAACCTTCGTATTCAACCCTGCTATATGGAGCCGCCCGATTATCATTTGCATGTACAACACTTATAATGGTTCCGCTGCCTTTTGAGACACGGATTAAGGTCCGGTTTTTTAAAAGAACCACGTATGTCGGGTCATCATTGTAAATTTCATCAATGTCGGCCGGATCAATTGTGAAGTTTAATAGATCGATCACATTAACAGATGCCAGAGAACCGACACTGGTTAAATTTCCCTGCAGCAGAGGGATTTTTTCTGCTGTTTTATCGAGTCGATTATAGACCATCAGAGAATCTGAGTCTACATATATTTGCCCTCCTTCAATACCGGCGCTGTTACGGACCCGGATTAAACTCTCCAACCTGTTGGCTTGAAACTGAAGGGAGACCCGTTCACTATTACCGGGTTCACTAACAATGGCACGACCCGAACCACTTATGGTCATGAGTTTATTCCTGTAATCCGGTATGAGTTCTGTCAATTCAGTTGCTGTGATATCTGCCCTGTCTAAAGACTCCGTGTCGATAACCAATTCGGAGGATGAACGGCATCCGAAACCAATCAGAATCAAACAGAGTAAAAAGGGAAAATGGTAAAAACTTTTCGTTCTATTCATTAAAATCGTTCTTGAAGATGAGTTCTGTCGGAGTCCAAATCAAAAGCTTTTTCCCACCATATTTGGGCATTTTCAACTTCACCTAAAGCGTTATACACATCTCCTAAATGTTCATAAACCTCAGCACTGGCTTCCCCGGTATCGATGGATTGTTGTATATACATAAGGGCATTATCATAATCACCTTTTTTAAAATAGATCCAGCCCATGGTGTCCAGATAAGATGCATTTTCGGGTTCTAATCGGTTAGCGAGTTTAGACATTTCCAAAGCTTCATCAAATTTTTCATCCCGAAGGGATAAATAATAGGCGTAATTATTAAGAGCTGTATGGTTATTTCGGTCAAGCCGTATGGCTGATTCAAAGGCATCAACAGTATCACTCCATTTATCCAGTTCTTGTTTTACATCACCCAGTGTACCGTAAATGATGGATCTGAAGGTTCGCTGAGAAGGTGCCAAAGTGGCATTTTCGAGCCAGGATTCTGCAATGCTGTACTGATCATTTAGCATATAAGATGCGCCGGTAAAAAATTGGATAAATGCATTGTCAGGAGCGCGTTCATTTGCTGCTTCGGAAAGTTCGATCACTTCTTCATATCGATTAAGGGTAAAAAGGAGTTGTAATCTTTGAACCCAGGCATCTGTATTGTCCGGAAAGTTTTGATTGACCTGTTCCAGAGTCTGAAGTGCGTTTTCAAGGTCATTTTGCTGTAAATAGAAATCTGCAGCAAGAAGTTGAGCGGGGCCATACTCGGTTTCATTATGGCTGAACGCTAATATCAGTCGTTCTGCTTGTTCCAATAGCCCATTTTTGTTATTGTGATTCTGACTCTGAACAGCTACAAACCTCACCAGTTCCATTTTTTGTTCGGGATTGATATGCGGATTTTCAATCATCGTCAAAAATGTATCGCCCAGTTTTCCCCACTCTTCGTTATGGGAATAGATTTCAGCCAATAACAATAGAGTAGTGGGCTCTTCAGGATTCCGGGAATACGCATCCATAAGCACTTCTTCGGCAGATGAGAAATCTCCCAATTCCATATAAAACTGACTGATGGTGTGCAATGTAGTGAGATTACCCGGGTTCAGTTCACGTATTTTCAAGAGTTCATCAAGTGCGCGTTCATCCTCTCCCATGGCATTATAGTTCTGAAATTTTTTCAAGTGAATTTCATAAATTGAACTACGCTGTTCTAATATTTGGTCGAGTATTTCATTTGACGCTTCTAAATTTCCCGCCTTCAAAAAACTTTCAGAGAGCATGAAAAGAACATCCATATCACGCGGGTGCTCAACCAATACCTGCTTTAGAGTCTCAATTGACATTTCATTGCGGCCGGAGGCGCGATAGATCTCTGCAAGATGCAGCAAGTACCATTTATTCTCAGGTTCTTTTTCAGCAGCAATTTGGCCATAATATGCTGCATTTGTAAAGTCGCCGGTAGCCAAATAGACATCGGAAAGAGCATAATTGATGCCGGGATCATCCGACAAAATTAAATGTGCAGCCATCAGTTTATCCAATGCCAGTTCATAATCCTGATTTTCAAAATCGTTGATGCCATCAATAAAATACTCAAGTGCTTTTGATAAATCGGGATCAGTAACTTCAGGAGTCTGAGCCGTGACGTCTGTTGCCAGGATGATAAAAGCAGATAATATGAAGAAAAACGTCCGTATCATTTAAATCAGTAAGAGTAAATAAGTGAATAGTGATAAAGGTAAGATGCGCTTTTATGGGGTTTAAAAATGCACACCGTATAATCCATGGAATATAAACGTATGGATGTTTAATGTAATTATAAACTATCATTGATTGTTGCTTAATATAAGGGAGCCTTTGAAAAACCTGTTCTTTTGTCCAATCTCTGCGTTATCAGAGAATTAAAATCCTCACATATGGCCAATATGCTGCGGTTTTAATTCTCCTCTGGCCTTGATCTTGGGCAAAAGAACAGGTTTTTCGAAGGCTCCATAAGGTGTCAATAGGTGTAAAATCGAAAAGTTTTAAAACGACATTGAGTACTCATTTACTTAGTTTTTAGTTATATATTTGTTAACAGAGTATTCCGGCATGTGTTGTGTCAATTGAGATTTTATATATTTATTGATCAATCCTATCTTTCAGTTCGTTTATAAATACTATTTAAAGATGTTTTAATGAACATTACCAGAGAGTTTATCATCAAAAAGGGACGGGTGACTTTATTACTTGCCCTATTTATTTTTCTGATTTTTCCGGAAAAAGGAGAATCCCAGCAATTGGTTCTGAATGAGGTGATGTCATCAAACAGTCAGACCATTGCAGATGAAGATGGTGATTATCAAGATTGGATCGAGTTGACCAATATAAGTGATGAACCAATCAATTTGAGTGGTTATGGTCTATCTGATGATTATGATGATCCATTTCACTGGGTTTTTCCAAATGTCACACTGCAACCCAATTCATATCTTCTGATTTGGGCTTCCAATAAGCATCGTACAGAACCTGACGGAGAACTACACACCAACTTTGCCATTTCTGCTGCGGGTGAAGAGGTAATCCTGACTCATCCGGACGGGACACGGATAGATGAACTGGAGCCTGTCGAAATCCCACCTGATTTTTCTATTGGCAGAGATCCGGACGGTGTGGGTAACTGGGTGATATTTGATGAACCGACTCCCGGGCAATCAAACATAGACGGGAGTACCATTAATCTGCTTGAACCCCCACAATTTTCTCATAAAGCAGGGTTCTATACAGGCGATTTTATGCTCGAAATTACCCACCCGGAAGAAGATGTGACGATCTACTACACACTTGACGGTTCAGATCCCACGACCTCATCGGAGGTCTACA
>JBBDJK010000123.1:0-2904 GCA_040879905.1 Balneolaceae bacterium
CGATTATGCGGCCTGAACCATGCAGACTGTGTCAGAATCGGTTCAACCGAAAATGCAGAACCTTTATAACTGTTTAGTGTATCGCGGAAATGCAATGGATCTATGTAGTGTTCCGCAACGATATTCTCCTGAAGATCCGGTAAATAATTCTCTTCTAAAAAGTTCATAATGGCATCCCGATATTTGGGTGCCATTTCATTCCAGTCTGTACCGCTATCCAGATGAGGTACGGGAGAGAGAACATAAAACGCTTCATGACCTTCGGGTGCCATTGATGGATCGGTATAAGTTGGCATATGCAGATAAAGTGAAAAATCTTCGGAAAGTTTTTTTTCATTAAAGATATCATTCAAAAGCTCTTTATATCGCTTACTAAGAATGATATTATGGTGTGTCAGTTTTGAGTCTGTGTATCTTTTTTTGGTACCGAAATAGATCACAAAAAGTGACATACTATATTTTGTGCGCTCTATTTTACGATCGGTATATTTTTTCCGATGTTTCGCATTGATGAGGTTTTTATAGGTAAATGCAACATCGGCATTAGAGACGACGACATCAGCATGGTGAATTTCACCACTCTTAAGACGTATACCGACAGCTTTGCCATTCTTGACAAGGATTTCATCTATTTCTGCTTCTAAATGAATCTTCCCGCCCTGATCTTCAATCAAATCGACCATTGCATTCACTATGGCTCCGGTACCTCCCATTGCATAATGAACACCCCATTCTCTTTCCAGATAGTGAATCATTGCGTAAATAGATGTTGTGTCAAATGGATTGCCCCCTACAAGCAACGGATGAAATGAAAAACATCTTCTTAGAAAATCATCTTCAATATATTGTGATACATATTTGTACACTGATTTATAGGATTGAAGCTTAATCAGGTCCGGCGCCACTTTAAGCATATCCGTAAATTTCAGGAATGGCTTGTCGGCCAGTTCAACAAATCCTTTGTCAAAGATGGCTTTTGTTGTGCCTAAAAATTTCTCATATCCTTCAGCATCCTTTGGGTTTCGTTTCTTAATTTCACTTAATGTGAATTCATGATCGTTGTTGTAGTCAAAGCTTTCACCATGATGATCAAATATTCTGTAGAATGGGTTGCATGGAACAAATTCTATATAATCCTCCCTATTTTTCCCGGCTGCTTTATAAAGGTCATCAAACATGAATGGAGCCGTAATGACAGTCGGGCCAGCATCAAATTTAAATCCATTCATTTCGTAAACATAAGCCCTGCCGCCCGGTTTGTCTCTCTTTTCATAAATGGTAACATTGTGACCCTTTGAGAGTAGTCTGGATGCGGTTGCAAGTCCGCCAAAGCCGCTGCCGATGATGATGATATTTTTTTTGTTCATTTTAATATGATAATAGTGAGTTTGTTCTATTTAGGAAGAAACGAAAAGAATTCGGAATTCAATCCTGAATTATTAAAAATATTTATTGAAGGAAGGTATTTTCTAATTGAGATTCTGAAATGAATTCAGAATGACATTTTTGTATGAATTTGGGAATTAAATGGGAATTTCACAATCAATTCTCGGCTTGTTTTACGAATCCTGTGATCCCTCTTGATGACAACTCTCTTTGTGCTCTTTGTGCCTCTTCAGCGGTACTGTAAGAGCCGTAATAGACCCGATAGAGGGTCTTGCCCGATACTGCTACTCTTTCTACTCTGGAGCCGGATACGATATTAGAATGGGTTAAAGCTTCCTGTTCCCTGTCAAAGGAAGCAATTTGAATGGTAAAGGTTTCTCTGCTGCTGACATTCAGATCCGTGATGGGTCGATCACCTTCTTCAATCAGGGTTAATTCTACATTTGCAATCCCGGATGAGATCATATCAATTTCTCGTGCCGCTTGTCTTGAAAGGTCAATAATTCGATTGTTGACGTATGGCCCCCTGTCGTTGATCCTGACAATAACGGAGTGTCCATTATCCAGATTTTCCACCCGTACAACAGTATTGAATGGTAGGGTTCGGTGTGCTGCTGTGAGATCATTCATATTATAAATCTCCCCGTTGGCTGTTGCTTTTCCATGAAAGTCAGGGCCATACCAACTTGCAACACCATTTCCGATTGTTCGTCCTCTTTCTTCAGGTGAAACGGTAGTTTCTCTGACAATTCCACAGGAGGTCAACAGACCTAACCAGGAACAGATCAGGATCAGTCGTAAATAATTAGTAGATGAATTTTGCATATCGGGGTTTAAACGGTCGGATTGTTCCGAATTGACCGTGATAATTTACGTGAAATAACGTTACTTTATCCATCATTTTGTCCATAAATCAGATATTTATCCATTTCAGTTCGTCTATTCGGTATGATGACCATTACTCTTGTTTTAATTTTATTGAACGTCGTTGTTTCACTCTATGCACTTTATATCAATGAAAAAGTGTTCGAAATTGGTATGTTACGACCCTACCGGACATTCAGAAATCAAACCTGGTATGAATTGATAACATCCGGTTTTCTGCACGCCGGTATCACTCATCTGCTGGTGAATATGTTTGTTCTCTATTTTTTTGGGACCGTTATTGAGCAGGTGATAGGTCCATTCCATTTTTTGGCTCTCTATTTTAGTGCTTTGGTGGTCTCATCGATTCCCTCACTCGTTAAACACAGGCAGAATCCTGATTATGCAACAATCGGGGCATCCGGGGCAGTTGAAGCGGTACTTTTCAGTTTTATCTTCATCTTTCCAACAGAAAAGCTCATGCTGATCTTATTACCCATCCCGATTCCTGCATGGATTTTTGGAATCGGTTTTCTGGTATACAGTATATATGAAGGGAAAAGGGGGAAGGGAAATGTGAATCATGGAGCTCATATTGCCGGTGCGGTTTGGGGAATTTTATATTTGATCTTTTTTGTGCCCGGCAGTGTGGAT
>JBBDJK010000124.1:0-18010 GCA_040879905.1 Balneolaceae bacterium
GAAGCACAGGGTCTTATGATTTGATTCGTTGTTTTAATGGACCTTTATGCAATCGAATAAAACATTCGATCCGGTTTTATCGATTCAAATCTAATTGCCGGTCAACATAATCATCCACATTCATCTCCAAAACGCTCAGCGGTACACTCCCGCTCAGGAGTACAACATCATGAAATTCCCTCAGATCAAATTCATTACCTAATGTCTCTTCTGCCCTCTCCCGCAGTTCACGGATTTTAATTTCTCCCATTTTGTAAGCCAGTGCCTGGCCCGGCCAGAAAATGTATCGATTCACTTCGGCCTCAATGTTATGCAGTGATAAAGCAGAATTTGAGGCCATAAATTCGATCGCTTCCTCTTTTGTCCACCCTTTGGCATGAATACCGGTATCGACAACAAGCCTCAGTGCTCTCCACATCTCATAGCTCAATCGTCCGAAATCGCTGAAGGGATCGTCATACATCCCCACTTCAAGTCCCAATCTTTCTGAATAGAGAGCCCATCCCTCTACATAAGCAGTAAAACCACTCATCGTCCTGAATTTTGGGAGCCCTTCAAGTTCTTGCTGTAATGCAATTTGCAAATGATGGCCGGGCACGGCTTCATGCAGTGAGAGGGCAACCACTTCGTAGAGCGGCCTGCTTGATAAATTATACGTATTCACTGCATAAAAACCGGCTTTTGTACCGTCACCGGCTCCTCTACTGTAATAAGCTGTAGCAGTTCGGGGTGCCAGGTAGTCCGGAATTTCCATAATTCCATAAGGCAGCCTGGGCAATGTTTTAAAAAGTTCAGGTAGTTTACCGTCTATCTTTTTTAAAACATAGGATGTCTCTTTCATCAATTCATCTGCACTTTCCGCATAAAATTGAGGATCCGTACGTAAGAATTCAACAAATCGGTCAAAATCATCTTCATACCCTTCCTCCTCAATGATCAACATCATCTCTTCACGAATTCGAGCCACTTCATCCAATCCGATCCGGTGAACTTCATCCGGACTGATATCCATCGTTGTGTGCATTTCAACCAGATATTGATAGTACTCCACACCACCCGGCACATCTGTTATACCTGCTGTTTCCGCCGCTTTCGGTAAATACTCATCTCTCAAATAGGTGTGCAGACGTTCAAATTCAGGAATTACGAATTCCATAATGATCTCTTCAGCACGTTGTTGGAGCCCGGCCTGATCACTTTCCTCAATTGAATCCGGAAATTCGAGGAACGGTTCGTATAACCTGCTCTCCTCCACCGTCTCTACAACATGAGCTTCAATGGATGCCAGATAGTTTTCAAATACAATTTTTGGCCTCACAAATCCTATATCAGCACCTTTTTGCAATCGTTCGATAAAACCACCATTATACTCCGGATATGCAGCCAGTCTGCTCAGATAATTTTCATAATCATTTAGATTGTTCAGAGGTACCCGATTCCCCATATCGGCAAAAGTTGCATGATAATCCCACCATCCGTTTAGGGGTAAAAGGTGATCATTGACTTCAAATGCCCTAATTGTATTCAGAAGTTGCACCCTGAAAATATCATAATTGACCCTATTTGCCTCTGAAAGTTGATCACGATCAATAGCATCCAGCCGGTTTTTAAAAGCGATCGTCTGATGGTAATGCTCCTCGATTACATTCAAATCGCTCCGAGGCAACAGGTCATTAAATCGATCATCTCCCTGCGAAGTAGCCATTAAAGGATTTCTCTGCAGGGAATACTCCCAATGATCTTCAAAAAGTTGATCAAGCTGTGTATCCGCTGATAGTTCATTAATCGTATTGAATAGAAACAGAAATGTGAGGATTTGTATCATGATATAGGCTGTATCGATTGGTTTTAATAAATATGATAAGCAGTGTTCTGTTACGGTTCAACAGTATATATTTGGTTGACTTGATGCATGGGTAGTGAGCCGCATTAAACCGGCCGATTGTTCTTGAAAACAGAAAAAATCCGGTCGGAAACAGTAAGATTTCATCATTCAATTTCCGGTCAAAATCCATTATCTTTACTGGTAGAAAAAACTAAAAGAAAAATTTTAACTGTAGATCCTATGTCCAACGCGTATTTCAAGATTCAGGAACCGAAAAATGAACCCTATTTTTCTTATGCACCGGGAACCCCTCAAAGAGAGTCACTCAAAAAACGTTTAAAAGAGTTGAAGTCGGAGGTTATTGAGATCCCCGCTATCATCAACGGTAAAGAGGTGAGAAGTTCAGATGTCTTAGATGTGACGATGCCACACAATCATCAGCACAAACTGGCAAGATTACATTTGTGCGGGAAAAAAGAGGTTGATATGGCGATCGAAGCCTCACTTGCAGCTCAGAAAAAGTGGTCTGTGATGCCTTGGGAAGAGCGCGTTGCCATTTTCCAGAAAGCAGCCGATCTGGTTACAGGTCCTTGGCGAGATACAATGAACGCATCGACGATGCTCGGACAATCCAAAACACCACAGCAGGCAGAAATTGAAGCGGCAGGTGAGTTGGCCGATTTTCTGCGATTTGGCGCCTGGTATCTGGCAAAAATTATGTCAGATCAACCCCATTCTCCTGATGGAATATGGAACAGGGTTGAATATCGGCCGCTCGAAGGATTTGTTTTTGCATTAAGTCCGTTTAATTTTACCGCCATTGCAGGAAATCTGCCTTCTGCACCGGCTATGTGCGGAAATGTGGTTTTGTGGAAACCATCGACTGAATCTGTCTATTCGAACTACTTCTTTATGAAAATCCTGAAGGAAGCAGGCCTGCCTGATGGTGTAATCAATTTTGTACCCGGAAGAGGAGCCAATATCGGTGATCCTGTATTTGACAGCCCACACTTCTCCGGCTTGCACTTTACCGGTTCAGAACCCACGTTTAATTTAATTTGGAAAACGATTGCAGAAAATATCGGAAAATATAAAACCTATCCACGGGTTGTTGGAGAAACAGGTGGTAAAGACTTTATTTTTGCTCACAACAGTGCTGATATCGATGCACTCGTGGTAGCCACTTTACGGTCTGCATTTGAGTACCAGGGACAAAAATGTTCGGCTGCATCCCGAATGTATGTACCGGCCTCGATCTGGGGAACCTTCAAAGAAAAATTTCTGGGAGAGGTTTCACAAATTAAAATGGGTGATGTAGAAGATTTCTCCAATTTTATGGGGGCTGTGATTGGCAAAAAAGCCTATGATAAGATCACCGAGTATATCGACTACGCCAAAAAATCATCCGATGCTGATATCATTGCGGGTGGTGAGTATGATGATTCTGTCGGATATTTCATCCAGCCTACGGTCATCCTGACGAAAGATCCAAAATTCCGTACGATGGAAGAGGAGATCTTCGGTCCGGTATTAACCATCTACGTCTATAAAGACGAGGAGTTTGAACAGACACTGGATCTTTGTGACAATACATCTCCATTTGCGCTCACCGGTGCCATTTTTGCAAAAGACCGATATATATTAAAGAAGATGTCCGACCGGTTGCGACAAAGTGCAGGAAATTTCTACATCAATGAAAAACCAACCGGTGCAGTCGTTAATCAACAGCCATTTGGCGGTTCCAGAAAATCGGGCACCAACGACAAAGCCGGCAGTGTGATCAACATGCTAAAATGGCTCTCCGCCCGATCCATCAAAGAAGCCCGTGTTACCCCGAAAGACTGGAGATATCCGTATATGGGAAAGGAGGAATGATCTCAGATCTCAGAATGTCGAATGTCGATCTCAGAAGGACTTTGTAAGTTATTCGTGATTTTTGGTTCATATAGTAAAAGGGTGGTTTTATATGGACATCAAAAGATTTGATCTGGAAGGAAGGTTAATTGACTTTGCAGTTGCTATTATAAAGTTTGTTACGGCTTTGCCGAATAACAGAATTACCTATCATTTTTCAGTTCAACTGATCAGATCCGGTACTTCACCGGCACTAAATTATGCAGAGTCTCAAAGTGCAGAATCGAGAAAGGATTTCATCCATAAAATGAGTATCGCCCTCAAAGAACTCAGAGAATCATTGGTCAATCTCAAAATCTTACAACGATCCGGCATGGCAAAAGACCATTCAGATATAGATCAAATAATTAATGAGTGCAATCAATTAATTTCAATATTCGTCAAAAGCATCAACACAGCCAAAATGCCCAAATCCTAACCAAAAAAACTTCTGCTCATCTTTTGTACGCGTTAGCGAAATCGACATTCGACATTCTCAGATCTGAGATCATCTTTTCCTCACTCCACTTCGACTTTCGCCCTTTGCCCTCTACCCTTTCACTTCTGAGATCGACATTCGACATTCTGAGATCTGAGATCACCTTCTCTTCGCTTCTTCTACGGCTAATTGGTCTGCGCGGTTATTGAGATCATCATGGGAATGGCCTTTTACTTTGATCCATTCGACATGATGGCGATCGGCTTCGCGGATCATCTCTTCCCAAAGCTCACGATTTTCAACCGGTTTTTTATCCGCTTTTTTCCAACCGTTTCTGAGCCAGTTGATGATCCAGCCTTTTGTAAATGCGTTGATAATAAGAGCACTGTCACTATGAACCTGAACGTGACATCGTCTTTTCAGAGCTTTCAGGCCTTCTATCACAGCTCTCATCTCCATCCGATTATTGGTTGTCTCCGTTTCTCCACCACACAGCTCTTTCTCATTTCCGTTCCAGATCAATATTGCACCCCATCCACCGGGACCGGGGTTTCCGCTGCAGGCTCCATCCGTATAGAGTATTACTTTCGATAAGGATTCAGACATATCTCTCTGTTATCATTTTGATTGATTCTTTCATCAGGACAGCTTTTTCGGCGACATGTTCTGTCCAATCTGTTCGATCTCCCCCCGCATAAATGATCGCACGGGATGAGTTGATAATCGGAATTCCAATATGCCCTTCGAGTGTTTGAGCCAGTTTTTCAATAGATCCCCCTTGTGAACCAATACCGGGAATAAGCAGATGTGCATGGGGATGCGATTTTATAACGGGCTGAATCGCTTCCGGCTGGGTAGCACCCACAACCATTCCCAAATGACAGTTACTCTTTTCATTCAACTTGGATAATTTTTCAGCTATATAGGCTCCCAGAGACACTCTGTTTTCAAATCGCCTCTGTAAAAAATCTTCAGATCCTTTGTTGGACGTCATCGTTAAAACAAATACGGCTCTTTTTTCATCCTCTAAAAATGGGGATAAGGTATCTAAACCCATCAATGGATTGAGCGTTACAGCATCTGCACCCATCTGATCAAAAAACGTCTCTTTATATTTTTTGGCCGTGTTTCCGATATCACCTCTCTTTGCATCTGCAATAAAAATCCGGTTTGAGGGTATCATATCAGCAATCTCATCCAGCATAAACCACCCGTTTTTCCCAAGGGCTTCAAAAAATGCCATGTTGGGTTTATAAGCACAAACGTGAATTTTTGTTGACTCAATGATCCTTCTGCAGAATTCTGTTATCTGTTTTTGACTATCGGGAAACTCCTCCTTCAATGTCAATGGGATCATGTCGGGATCAGGATCCAGTCCGACACATAGCGTAGAATTTGAAGAAATTATAGCCTGTTTCAGCTTTTGAGTAAAGTTCATACAAACAAAATGGCGATTTTCATTGCAAGATAGTGATTAAAAGCCTAAGATAAGGCGTTCAGAAATGCATTACATGAATAAATAGTTAATAAGGAGCAGTAAATGAGTTGGTTTGAAGAGTGGTTTGACAGTCCATTATATGAAAAAATCTATGCCGATCGAAATGAAGAAGAGGCGGCACTACTCGCTGATTTGATCCAAAAAATAATTCCAAATTCAGATTATCCCGAGATCTTGGATTTGGGTTGCGGCAGAGGGCGTCACTCTATAAACCTCGCAAACCGCGGATACCATGTAACCGGGGTGGATCTGTCTGAACAGGCAATCAAAAAAGCAAAAAGATTGGCATCTGAAGACCATTTGCATGATATCCGTTTTTTGGTCGGTGACATGAGAGATCCTCTGCATCGTGAATTTGATGCTATACTGAATCTATTTACAACATTTGGATACTTTCTGGAAGACTCTGAAAACCGGAAAGTACTTTATAATGTATCCGGGATGTTAAAAGAGGATGGCATTTTCATTCAAGATTTCCTTAACCCCTATTTCGTTAATAACACACTGGTATCCCGTGAAGAGGGACGTTATGAAGATCTGCAATATGAAATTGAACGGAAAATTGAAGACCGAATGGTATTCAAAAAAATCCGATTTACGGGCGATTCACTGGATGAACCCGTTGAGTTTAGTGAACGTGTAAAATTGTATGACCTGAATTGGTTTGAAAACCAGTTGCCCACAGCCGGATTGAAACTTAAAACATGTTACGGCGACTACCACGGTAACCCCTACAAAACAGATAAAAGCCCACGACTAATCATGGTAAGCACTAAAGAAGAGTAGTGCTCCCAAAAACCTCTTCCACCCCATGCGGCGGTTTATCCAATGACCAGGTTTCAAAATAAAATTTCTTCTCAGATTGTATCCGCTTCCCGTTGATACTGAAAAACCTGAAATCATGACTTAAAAGTTTTTTCAACGGGTGAAAGAGATCTGTATAAATATTCACCTTGGAGAACAGATGAAAATCAAACCCCTGAAGCGCCGGCTCTTTATAAAGCACCAGATCATCCTGATCCAACACCTCCGCCAATTCCGCTTTTTTATGTCCAACATTACTGTCTGAATCGATCCGTAGTTTCTCAGGATCCCAAAGATTCTTCTCTTTTTTGGTCAATATAGCCGGAAATCCGATTTCTGCATTATCAGCAAAGTCCACTAAATCGACCCATTTATGATCGTAAGATATCCGATAAAATCTCAACCCTTCTGCCAACGCGGAAACTACTTTTGAATATTTTTCCAGCCTGTCCAATCCAAAAGATGGCTCACTTAACCGTGTACCTGAAATATAAAATTTTGAGTAGGTAGGATCCGGTTTCATGAACTGCTCGATACTCATCGAAACTTCCTGTTTTTCACGGTCTAAATGTCGCTCCTTAAGTTGATCGAGTCGTAAATCGTGTTCATAAATCAGTTTAAAAATATCCATCAGTAAAAATCTGTTTATTTAAATAAAATAAAGGTTAACCGCATCCAATCGATCAATCTCACGTAGATTCCATCAGCTTACATCCCTGTAAGCACTATTTTGCCTGCATTTTGATTGTTTTTCATCCTGGAATGTGCGTCTTCTACATCCAGCCAGTCATAAATGGAATCGATGATTGGTTTCAATTTCCCCTGTTTAAAAAGCTCAGTTGTGTCACTGTCAAAATCAGAAGTCAATCTGATTTTATAATCATCAGATCGGTTTCTGAGGGTAGATCCCTTAATGGTCAGTCGCTTTCTTAGAATCGGAACCAGGCTCATCCTTTCAACCATAGTACCTCCCAAAAATGAAAGGTAGACCACTCGTCCGTCCATTGCCAATACATCCATATTCAGATCCCAATATGGGGAACCGACAAAATCGATGATCAAATTCACACAATTCTCACCAAATGTCTCCTGAATTGAATCTGCATAATTTTCGTCGTTGTAGTTAATGCAGAGATCGGAACCGAGAGAAGCCGTCAGTGAGCACTTATCATCACTCCCTGTAGTGGTTATGACACGTGCCTGTCTCAGCTCACTTGCGATCTGAATGGCGGCAGTGCCCACACCACTTGCACCGGCATGAATCAAAACTGTTTCCCCCTTTTTTAGGCCGCCAAGCCAAATTAAAGACAGATATGCAGTTAAAAATACTTCCGGTATTGCAGCGGCCTCTTCAAAACTTACATCTTCCGGAATCTTCATTGCCAGATCCTGATGAATGGTACAATATTCAGCGTAACCGCCTCCCGACAACAGCCCGTAAACACGATCTCCCTGCTTAAACCGACTTACATCCTCACCGGTTTTCTCAACGATACCTGACATCTCAAGGCCAAGTATAGGCGATGCACCATTGGGGGGTGGATAGTTACCGGCTTTCTGCATCAAATCAGCCCGGTTTAACGCAGTGGCCTTCACTTTAACAAGCAGTTCATCTCTGTTTGAAAAAGGTAACGGATATTCACCCGGTACCATTACCGTTTTTTTCGAACTATTATCAACAAGTAGTACCTTCATAAAGGTATCCTTTAGAATTGGTAACCTAAAAAATATGTGAACCCAGCTACAAGATAAAGTAATTACAAGTAATCTCTTTTTCTAATCACCGATCTCATTACCAAAAAATATAAACAATTATAGCGGTCATGAATAGTATGAGCCATGCAAAGAATTTATGGCCTTTGTACCAGGCGATCTCTTCTTCAACATCAGTATCATCCACTATAAAAATATTTGAAATTTCTTTTTCCGGAGAGATCAAACTTACTACAATCATTACAATACTGCTGAACGCAAATATAATCGTAGCTGAATATAAATAGTGAATGGGAAATAAGATGGTGAAAAAATAGTTGTTGATTACCAGTATTCCTGCCAGGACACTGCCAAAAATAAGAGAATAAAACGCACCGTCAGCAGTAGCTCGTTTCCAGAACAGGCCGAAAATGTAACAAGTTACTACCGGTGGACTTAGAAATGAAATCACGGCCTGTAAATATTCCCAAAGTGTTGGAAATTGGTCGATAAACGGTGCCCATATAGATGCAATAGCTACTGCGACCAGAATAAATATTCTGCCCGTTTTAATAAGATGTTTGTGGCTGCTGTCTGGCCTGAATTTTTTGTAGAGGTCCATTGTCGCAACACTTGATGATGCCGTGAGCGCAGAATCAATGCTGGACATCAATGCTGCTATAAACCCGGTAAGGATCAATCCCAATACACCGGAAGGAATCAAGTCGAACATCAATTCAGGAAAAACAAGATTTGAATTTTCAATCTCAGGATATAAAATCAAGGCCAAAGTACCCGGTAAAACCAAAATGAAGAGAAGTGGAAGTTTTAAAAACCCTGCAAAAATTGCCCCTTTTCGACCGTGTTCAAGTGATTTTGCTCCAAGCACCCTTTGCACCATGTGCTGATTTGAGCACATAAAATAGAAACCGAGTATCGGAAGGCTAATAATTAGTGTGGGCCAGGGAATAAATGGATCATCTGACGGTTTAATAAGGCTTAAGAAATCAGCATCAATGGTATTGCGAATCTCCTCCCATGAACCGACCTGATTAAATGCAACAATCGCAACTATTGCACATCCTAATGTCAATAAAATGGCCTGGATACTATCCGTAATAACAACTGCCTTCAAACCACCGGCAACGGTGTAGAGACCGGTAACAATGGCCATGATAATCACAAAAACGAAAAGTTCAATTTCCGGAAAAATACCTTTTAGTAAAATACTGCTGGCAAAAAGGGCTCCCGCAATATCTATAAAGACGTTCATTGTGATAGATAGCACAGAAAAAAAATATCGCGATCGATCATCAAACCTTTTACCAAGAAACTCCGGCATGGTTGTAAGCTTGTGCCTGAGATAAAACGGTACAATAAACACGGCAAAAATGAGCAACATGATGGTACCGGTCCACTCATAATTAAAAACAGAAATACCGGTTTCGTATCCGCTTGCGCTCAAACCAATAATACTGGTGATGGAAATATTGGTAGCATAAAGAGATAATCCGATCAGCGGCCAGCTTAGAGATCTGCCGGCAAGGAAAAAATCATCTGTTGTTTTATAGTCATTCCTGCTGCGAAAGCCCCCCCATGTAATGAAGAACAGGTAAATAACAATTATAGATAAATCGAGATTAGTCAATTTTCTTATTGTAAATTTTTTGAATATACAAGAGAGATCAAATAAAAGTAAATTTTACGCCAATAGTATCCTTTTTCACAAATCCGTTTTTAAGTGGATTGTTTTCGGGATACCGAAACCGGTACAAAACTCAACAGACCGGATTCCAGATCTTTATTTGAAATGTGTTCAAGAAGTGCTTTAATAGTTGTATTGCCCAGATTCTCATAATCAGTGTGGATAGATGATATAGTTGGGTTAGTATGCATATTATGGGGGAGATCATCATACCCCAACAATGCAACATCCTCCGGAATTTTATAGTTAAGCTTCTTTGCTGTCTCTAAGAATCCCTGAGCCATTGAATCATTTGAAGCAAAAACTGCATCGGGTTTGTTTCTCTCTTTGTGAAAAAGCCGACAGGCTTCCACTCCCGATTCAAATGTAAAATCACCATCACAGCTCCACACCAACTCCATATCTGATTGTTGGCTTATAAAATCGACAAGTCCGTTTTTCCTGAATCTTGATTCTGATCGTTCAGGCGGCCCTAATATAATACCCACTTTCTTATAATTGAGCTCCAGAAAATGTTTGGCTGCAAGATAACCACCTGAGTAACTGTCAAATGTTACGGTTGGGAAAACAGGATTTTCAATTAATGAATTTGAAATGATCGGAAAATTGGATGGAAGTGCAGATTTTATTTTTTCATAATCCGATCTAACCAATTCGGGAACGAATAGAATGATGCCATCGTAATATTCAGATGCGAGATTCTTTAGCATTTTTATTAATTTTTTTTCATAGTCCAATACTGCGGTAAGAAATAACCTTACATTATTTTGACCCGATGCTTTATTCAAACCATGAAAAAAACTCGAATAGAATTCCCCTTCATGAAAACCGGAAGCAACCAATGCCAGCTTAACCGTACCGGTCGAGGTTGAGTTTCCATTTTTAGATACTTTATATCCTAATTTATCCGCAATTGGTAACACTTTTTCTTTGGTTTCCGTACTGATTTTATCGGATCCACTCAGAACTCGGGATATGGTTGATATGGAATAACCTGTGCTTTCAGCAATATCTTTTAAAGTCACTTTCATATTTATAGTTCGTAAGCGGGTTTTAATTACCAATTAGGATTTTGCTTTAAAGCTCCGTTACTGAGGTCAATTTCGTTTGTCGGAATCGGGAATAACTCATGTTTACCAACCTGAAAGTTTTTGTCTAAATTCTGCATCACCTCTGCAGCCCTTCCCTGACGAATGAGATCGAACCACCGTTTTTGTTCCATGGCAAGTTCTACTCGCCTTTCGTGCCAGATAGCATCCAGAAGTTCCTGGCCCGATGCAGTAACATCCGGCAACAACTCTTTAACTTCAATATTCATCGTCAACTCTTCATTTATCTGTCCATTATTGGTGTGCCGTATCCGGATAATTGTTACCGGAATCGATTCATTTTGAATTTGAGCGTTTACGGTTTCAAGAAATGAAGTACGATCGGTTACAGGTATAGCATTCACTGAAGAGATCACATCCAATACGTTCACTACAGGCTGGTTTCCCAGATCATCATGTGCAAATGCCTGAACACCGGCTTGATCGGCAGGTCCACCACTGTTCACAAACCGTGCAAATACCTTCGATTCGATTCCCTCAAGATCCAGCGTATTCAACAGCACGGGTGACATATTTTCCGGAATAATTCCCAGTGTATTCGTATTTCCTGTTCTGGCGCGGTCCCGAACCCTATTCAGATACATTCTGGAATCTCCTTCATTACCGGTTTGATAACTTGCTTCTGCAGCGATCAGCAGCACATCAGAATATCGAATTCTGCGAATATTCACAGGGCTGTTTCCCCGGGCTCCCGGATGATCGGACGGGGCAAATGCTTTTTTGTTGTAACGCTCATCCACCATTGTCGTATTTCCAATGACTGTGAGTCCTGTGCCATCCGGCAGTTCTTCCCATGGAGAAAGTATGGTAGCCTGTTGTCTTAAATCCCCATACTCGTATGCAGCATCAAGATCACGTGATGGCCTGTTGAAACCCCATCCAAGGTTGGGCTGGCCGCGCACTCCCTGCACCTCACCATATTGTGTTCCGGTTCCGCCCTCTTCACTGGCAGCCGCCTGAACCTCAAACACTGATTCTGATGAATTTTCGCCCTCAGCGGTAAAAATGGTAAAATAATCATCGAGGAGAGCATACTCACCGGATTCGATAACCCTTTTGGCGTATTCCAGTGATTGATCAAAATTCTCCAGATAGAGATGTACTCTTGCAGTAAGCGACTGCGCTGCACCTTTTGTTGCCCTGCCCAAATCTGATGCCGCATATTCCGATTTATATGGGAGCGATTCGGCAGCAATAGCCAAATCATCCAGTATTTGGGTATAGATCTCTTCTGTACTTGCTCTTTCCTGATCATATTCATCGGGTGAGAGTGGTTCAGTAATCAGAGGTACACCGCCAAATCCACGAACGAGGTTAAAATAATAGTATGCCCTTAGAAAATGGTTTTCCGCTATTAATCTTTCTCTTAGCCCGGTATTCATATCAATATCAGGAATATTGGTAATTGCTATATTGGTGCGGTAAATCCCCTGATAGTTTCCTGTCCACCACTCGAGAAAAGCCTGGTGACCGGCATCATGGGTAAGATTTTCAAGCTCTGAAAGAAATGCCGCATCAGTAGGTGTGCTTCCCTTTGTAGCATCATCCGAAATCATGTCTGTTACTCCCAGAAATAAAAAAACATGAATATTCCATTCGCGCATTTTTTGATAGCTGGCATTGGTTGCATGAATGGCATGCTGTTCATTTTGGAAAAAGTTTTCGCTTGTTTGCTGGCCAAGCGGCGTTTTGTTTACAACATCACTACATGATACCATTATGAAAACTACCAACAGTAGTGAAACACCGGTGAGCATTAAAAACAAGTTGGGACGATTTGTTTTTTTGTTGTCCATAATCGTGTTGTTTTGATACTTATGAATTTTTGATTGGATAGCCTGCATCACGATTAAAATGATGCACTGATTCCGAAGGTTATAGTTCTTGCAAATGGATAGAATGCGTTGTCGATACCGGTATCAATGACAGATCCACTGGTAATTTCCGGTGTGTATCCGTCATACCCTGTTAAAGTGAACAGATTATTGCCGTTTGCATAAACCCTAAGATTTCGAAGACCCAGTTTGCTCGTCAAAGATGGATCGAGCGTATACCCAACCGTAAAACTTTGCAGCTTCAAAAAACTGCCATCTTCAATAAAAAAATCTGAAACGTTATAATTATGTCCACCGTTGGTAATCCTGGGATAGGAGTCAGTTGAACCTTCACCTGTCCACCGGTTTAAAGCTGATTTTTCAAAGTTCGGTGTGCCAAACCGGGCCTGTTTTTTGGCATTATAGATTTTATTGCCATACACACCACTTAGTGAAGCACTTACATCAACTCCCTTATACCCTACTTCAAAATTTAAAGCAAATAGATAATCGGGTGTGGGAGACCCTAAAAACGTACGGTCGTCCGTAGTAATCTGGCCATCGCCGTTTATATCTGTAAATCGTATATCGCCGGGCTGTTCATTACCCATTCTCGGTCCGGCGTTAACATCGGCCTGGTTTTGGAATATTCCATCCATTTTATAGCCAAAAAACGAACCGATTGGCTTCCCTACAACTGTTCTTGTGGCAAGCATGCCACCAACGCCCACACCTCCGCCGAAAATATTCTCATTACCGCGCCCTAAAGAAAGAACTTCATTATTTACAGTAGTGGCATTCATTCCAACCCTGTAGAAAAATTCTCCTTTGGTTTCCTGCCAGTTGATTGTCAGTTCAAGTCCGTCATTTTTCACCTCAGCAGCATTCACAAAAGGTGATGGAGCCGCGCCAACATATCCGGGTATGGGTACTCTTACGAGAATTCCATCCGTAACCCGGTCATAATATTCCAATTCACCCCGAAGACGGCTGTCAAACAGTTCCAGTTCCAGGCCTATATTGAGTTGTGTGGTCTCTTCCCAACGAATTTGTGGATTGGCAAGATTAATGGGCAATGCCCCAAAATTCACACTGCCATTTGGCCCGAAGATAGCGTTCAGATTTCCGGATACGGTAGGTACTCCGGGATAAAAATCGATTTTATCGTTGCCTGTAATACCCCAGCTTCCCCGCAATTTCAACAGTGTCAACCATTCCGGCTGTGGCATGAACGGTTCATCAGAAACAATCCAGCCAAGTGCAAACGAAGGGAACCAACCATAACGGTTGTCGGCTCCGAATCGGGATGAGCCATCACGGCGGATCGTTGCCGTAACCATATAACGATCCCGGTAGTTGTAATTGACCCGGCCTAAGTACGACTCCATTCCCCATTCACCTGCAGAATTGAAGTTTTGCACCCCATCACTATCATCACCCGCATTGAGATACCACAAAGAGGGATCATCACCAATTATCCCAATCCTGCTGCCACCAAGGTTTTCGGTTTTAAACTCTTCAACCGTATAGCCAAATAGCAGATCGAAACGATGGTTTTGAAGCTGTTGCTGATACTGAAGGGTATTTTCCCACAAAACATTGGTGGTAAAGTTGTTAAATACATTCAGGGAGGTCTGCTCACTATTCTGAATGGGTGATACAAAATAGATAGGCGTGAAATTTTTACCTTCGACCCGATTTGCATCCAATCCAAAATTACTCCTGAACTGAAAATTATCCAGAAAATAATAGTTCAGGAATACATTACCCACTATTCTATTTCGGGTATTCTCATTGTTGCTGTTGTACTCAAACTGTGCTACCGGATTTCCAACGGATGCGCGCGCATCCGTTGGAGAAAAATCTCCATCTTCGGTAAATACGGGTATCGTGGGATCTCCCCTGTATGCAGACCCAACCACATTCGGGGCATTTTGATACGATTCATATACCATGGCAATATTATGGCCTACCTGGAAATCGTCACTGACAAAATATTCATTGTTCAAACGGAGCGAAATTCTGTCGAGAAAATTTTCTCTGATAATTCCATCCTGAGATGAATAGCTGCCACTGATATTGTATGATGTCGACGAAGTTCCCCCCGATGCCGAAATATTGAGATTTTGAATTGGAGCTGTTCTGAAGATTTCATCCTGCCAATCCGTTCCTTCTCCAAAAGCATCCGGATTACCAAAAGGTTGTACACCACCCTCGTTCATGGCAACCTCATTTGCCAGTATGGCATATTCCCGTGCATTTGTCACTGGTACAGTTCTTGCAACATTCTGTAAACCTGTATAATAATTAATGTTAAACTCAGCAGGACTTTCGAGGTTTGAACTCTTCGTGCTGATCAATATCACACCATTCGCCCCCCTGGCACCGTAAATAGCTGTTGCCGAAGCATCTTTTAGAATATCAACCGACTCAATATCATTCGGGTTTAAGAAGTTGATATTATCCGTGGTCATTCCATCTACGACAAACAGCGGAGATGCATCTCCAAGAGTGCCTACACCACGAATACGGATCACTGAACCTGATCCCGGCGCGCCAGAAGACGGGGTTACCTGTACACCTGCTGCAACACCTTGTAAAGCTTGGTCAACCGATGATGTGGCAATCCGGCTGATTTGTTCACCACTAACCCTTGAAACCGCACCGGTTACATCCCTTCGTCTCTGTGTTCCATAACCTATTACAACCAGGTCCTCACCAATAATTGCAATTTCTTCAAGAACGACATCAATAACAGAACGGCCTTCAACATCTATTCGCTTCGTTTCAAACCCGATGAATGAAAAGGTTAGAGTCTGATCAGGGGAACTAAGCATAATTTCGTATTGGCCATCTCTGTCAGATGAGGTCCCGATCAGTGTCCCCTCAATAACAATATTCACGCCCTGCAATGGATCACCTGTTGCCTCATCCGTAATCGTTCCGGTTACCTGGTGCTGGGCATGAAGTACAGGCGTATTTCCCAGTAAAAAGAGAGCCACTGAAACAACACAAATTAGCAAACTGTGATAAAATAACCGGTTTTCCATGGAATACCTCTTCATTTCATTTTGAGCATTATTTAATTGGAATCCCCCCGTGGGGCCTGATTTTTTTATTTGAATTCTGAAACCAGTTTAATGCAAATTATCATTTTTATTGCACTATTGTGCAAATTTTTTAATTATGTTAGAGAGGAATTTAGAAAATATTCTTCACTTAAACCGAAATTGAAAAATTTCAAAATTCTGTGATTAATTAATATTTTGGAATTTTATATCAATTAAATTCTTATACTTAATAAAGATAAACGTATTTTTTTCAATGTAAATAAACTTTGTGAAAAAGACAGTGTGATAATTGCAATATTTGTAATAATTTTGCACAAAAGTTTAACACCTAATGAGTTATTTTCATACATTCCGTATGTGAGTAAGCTTTATTAATCTATATTTATGAGAGAAATGAGTATTACCACAATTGTTGTTTACGGTTTAATAGTAACTGCACAGCAGAATCTTAAAGATGATAATTCCCGCTGGAGGAAACGCAAATGATCAAAAGGTGAGCCATAAATCAGTTCTGTAGTGTGAGTGTAAAAACAGTATAACAATGAAAATAAGTACCAATCAAACCTCCAAACCAAACAGATAGTTATGAAATCAAAAAGTACAATAATCATGATCCTCTCAGCTATTACGTTGATAGCTGTTTTGTTTCAATCATGCAGCACGGATAGTGATGAACCTCTGGAATTTAATATCGTATCCATGACGGTGGGTGATCATGACCTGAATGCGGCTACAGCACCCAATAGTGTCTCGGCAGATGCAAAAATTGTAATCACTTTCAATTCAAATGTAAATGCAGCTTCTGCCACATCTGCAAACATTTCGCTTATTCAAGAATTTGATGATTCCGAAATGACTATAAATATTTCGGTAAGTGGGGCAACCATCACCATACAACCGGAATCAAATCTTGGCTCCGGTGCACTCTATCGGCTTGAACTGAAAAGCGGTATACGGAATGCGGATGACCAACCGCTTGCAAATACTTCACGTACATTCAGGACGGCAGGTACATTCAGTCCCCCCGGAATGATTGCGCACTGGCTTCTTGATGGCGATGCAAATGACGCCGTGGGAAGCTATAATGCCTCGGATTTGATTGATATTACATATGGTGAAGCCCGCAGTGAAAGTTCCGGACAGGTAGCCACTTTTAACGGTAATACAAGCATTATTGAAATTCCAAATGCTGATGGCCTTATAACCTCAACAGATTTTTCTCTCAGTTTTTGGGTTAAAACCAATTCCGATGGACATGTGAATGAAAACGGGGATCCGACAGGTCATTTTGTTCTTGGGATAGGCGCATTTTTTGGAATTCAATATGAAATAGCTGGAAATTATACCTCTTCCAAGTTTGCCATTCGTTTCGAAACCGAAGACGGTACGTTTGTTAGTGAGGATATGTGGTTTCCCGTTGAAGCAACTGACAGAAACAGTGGTGGCTGGCAGGGATGGGATTTCGCAAGAAGCTTAAGCGAGGATCAGATGATTAACATCCTGAAAGACAACTGGCTTCATGTTGTGTATACTTTCGATGGAAACGATCGCAAAGCGCGACTCTACTACAACGGCGACCTGATGAAAAGCTTCGACTTCGATCTGTGGCCGGATGAAGCCATTCAGCGCACCGTTACCCGTATGGCCTATGGCGGCCAGGAACCTGAAGTTGTAAATGATTTCACATTTGGATTTTTACAATCACGTGCAGGTACTTTGTGGGACAACGAGCCCTGGGGAGGCTACGATTTCCCGACATCAAACCACTTTAAAGGTCAGCTCGACGATATAAAAATTTATCACCAGGTTCTTTCTGATGGAGAAGTCAAACTGATCTTTTTGTCAGATTAGATTAAGTACTTAGGTTGACCTGCGATAAATACAGGCCACAATGATTCTTTTACCCGGCACGAACTAAATAACCTGAGTTCGGTATAAGGATGTTGATAAATGATTGAATACGTCATAT
Source organism: Balneolaceae bacterium (assembly GCA_040879905.1). Lineage (GTDB taxonomy): Bacteria > Bacteroidota > Rhodothermia > Balneolales > Balneolaceae > Rhodohalobacter. The sequence goes on from JBBDJK010000124.1 coordinate 17,820, forward strand.
TGAGCGCAATCCCGACGGCGTTTTTCCGGCGGGATGAAGTCGAAATATAAGTTTTCGACTCCGTCCCGACCAAAAGCAGTCGGAACTGCGCTCAAACTGACGGTTTTTAAGGATTTTTATATCGAACTCACGTTAAATACCTTATATTGGCTTGTACCGGGATTATTTTTTTAGCCGACCTACATCTAAGC
>JBBDJK010000125.1:0-17605 GCA_040879905.1 Balneolaceae bacterium
AGATTAAAATCGATACCCAATGGTTTCGCTGTTTCACGTATGTTATGCAATTTTTCAAGATCCGGTTTGCCGTGTACCCGGTAGAAAAAGGGGTGATCATTTTTTGCACTTTTTTCACCTTTTCTGCGGAGAGAATCGACATGTACGGATACGGTTTTATTGGCCATGAGCATACATTCCTCAATCAATCTATGAGCGAATAGTCTCTCTTTTACGATCACGTCTATGGGTTTACCGTTATCGTCCAGGACAAATTTAGGTTCCGGAGTTTCAAAATTGATGGATCCCTGCTTAAACCGTTTGTCCAGAAGGATATGAGCAAGTTTTTCCAGAGTTTTTAATTCATTTTTGAACGGATGTTCCACATTACCGTCTAATATCTCTTGTACTTCATCGTAAACAAATCGTTGTTTGGAGTGAATAACTGTCTCTTCGATTGAATAATCTACCAAATTACCATCCGGCGATATTTCCATAAAACAGCTGTATGTCAACTTATCTTCATTCGGCCTGAGGCTGCAAACGCCGTTGCTCAGGTGTTCAGGCAACATAGGGATAACCCTGTCAACCATATAAACACTTGTGCCTCTGTGATAAGCTTCCGTATCCAGTGCAGAACCGCGAGGCATATAGTGAGTAACATCAGCAATATGGACTCCTAAGTAGTAATTTCCGTTATCCAAAACGTTGATACTGAGTCCATCATCAAAGTCTTTTGCATCGGCCGGGTCGATGGTCATAACAACTTCATTCCGGATATCCCTTCTTTTGGCAATTTCCTGATCCGTTATTTCAAAAGGTATGTTTTTGGCAAACTGTTCAACTTCAGGTGGAAAAGAACTCTTAAACTGTTTTTCAGCCAGAATAGAAAGGATATTTGCTTCATTTGTTCCGGCATCCCCTAATACATCAATAATTTTCGCCTGGGGATATCCTCTTACATCATCCCACTGAACCAGTTGAAAGGTTACTTTTTCACCATTTTTTGCTCCATTCAGATCACTCGGGTCCACAAAAAAATCAATTCTGGATGATTGAACATCAGCCTGTATGAGGTATGTATTTTTGGCTTCTTCGTTAAGTGTACCCACAAATAGTGTAGTTGCACGTTTAACGACTTCTTCTATTTTCCCGAGGGGTTTATTGCTTTTTTTGTGATAGCCCATCAGTTTGACTCGTACCGTATCTCCATTCAGGGCAGTTCCCATATAACGTCTGGAAATTTTGATATCTTGATCTCGCCCCTCCACAATCACATATCCGTCACCATGGCTGGTTACATCCAGTTTACCCTCAACCAACCGATCATCACTAACCACCGGTTCATTTAACCGAATTAAATTACCCCGGGAGACAATAATGTGTCCCAATTGATTCAGGCGGTTGATACATTTTTTTATTTTACGAGTCCCTTTTTTTGTTGATAACCCAAGCGCATCCGCGAGCAGCGGGACGGGTATGGATGCGTCCGGGTAGTTTTTTAAAATTTCTATGATGCTCTTTTCGAGCGAGCTTAAATTATTCTTGTTCATTAAATTCTCTTTTTATTTCAATACTACATATTAATAATTAATCAGAATCGGAATCAGAATCAGGATCCGGTCATCTCTGTGTCATCATCATCTGATTCCTTCTCTTTTATTCCAAAGAAAGAACGGAACGCTCTTGATAATCGAGCGCATAAGTTTTGCCATGTGTTAAATTGCATTTGAGCTTCAAACCCAACTCCATTCATTTCTTGTGATTGTCTGGTGTCCATGCCACTGGTATAAGCCAGTGTTGGATCCTGTCGGTGAAATGCGGTAACAGAAAGGGCCCTGTTGATCCTGTATGTTGCACCTATGTCTCCAATATCACTCTGTTCACCTGTAATTTGCCCTTCTCTTCTAAGAACAACCCGGTCATCAAAAAGCCTTAAAGCGACACCAAGATCCACTTCGTTGGCAGTGGTCAGATTAAAATCGATGTCAAATGTAACATCACTTCTTAATAGATTATTAATTTGGTTCGAAAGAAGCGGATTAATAACCTGACTCGTTATGAGCGGATTGACTACGGCTGTTCCGGTCAGATTTTCAGCAATCCCCAAGCCTTGTGCTTGTTCTGTTGGTATAAAGTTCCCGCTTAACAGGATACTGGTTGCCTGAATCAGTTTCAAATCTGCATTTTGATTGAGATTACTGATTTGTGAAGCTATAGTTGGGTCTCCTGAACTTTCGATACCGGATGGAATTCTAAAGAAAAATTCATTTTCAACTGCTGAAATCGATCCGCCAATTTGTAGCACCAGTTCAATGGGTATTCGTAAATTTGGGTCAATTAATGTCGAAGAACCGGTTCCGGATAAGAGTGTCGAGATATTCGGCCGGGCACGATATACGGCAGTTACATCAAGAGCTGCATCTACGAGGTCGCCCGACCAACTGATCGTCCCGTTCTCCTGAAGTGTAAATGTTCGGGAAAAAATGTCTCCGGTTACAAATTGATAATCTCCACCGGATATATTAAATCGGCCAAACATACTCACATTTTGATCTTCAAGGAGCACCCTGACCTGACCGGTGCCGGATGCATTTAAAATATCGTTTGTAACGCGATCAAAAATAAGGCCGACATTGATCGGATCGGTTGCCTGAAATTGCAAATCCATTGTAAAGAGCTGCATGAAAGTGAGTTTTTCGTCATCACCATTCTCGTTATTTGAACTCCTTAACTCCGAGTCGTTTAATTCCGAAAAAGGATTATTAAATGACTCCACGAACTCAATAAATCTTCTGTCTTCATCAAATTCAGTAGCCGGTTCAAGTGGAACGGAAATCTGAGAGTCAGAGGATATTAACAGTGGCCGAGTTGTTCGTAAAACCGGTTGGCTGTTGGTGCCTAAAATCTGTGCCTGACCCGTTCCGTATATATTTCCATAGAATGGGATATCCGGATCGTAGGAGTTGTTCATAAAATGCAGATCATTCAGATCCAGTGTAAGATCCAGAATTGTAAGTGGGGAGAAACGGTCGAGATCGACCTGTCCGTAAAGTTTTCCGGTACCGCCACGGCTGTCGGTCAGATTGACATCCCTGAATAGAAAACCCTCATCCATATTGAAATCGAGTTCACCACTCATTGTGTAGGGTACATTCGTAAAAAAAGGAACAGCATGAACCTTCTCCACACGGAATGTGGATTCGAAATCGATATCATTTTGAGATCCTCTTATAAAGCCGCTTCCAATAGCACTACCTTCCATCTCCGTAATGAATTTGGGGATAATAAATGTAACAATCCACATGTCGATTTCCCGGATATCTGCATCAAAATAGAAGAGATCTTCGTTCGATGATAAACTATCGTCAGGAAGCCTGAAAAAACCTGTTAAGAGAATATCCTGGCCAACCCCATCGTTGCTGCTTAAATATTGAGAGTACTTTTCCGGATCTGTGTAAACATGAATTCTTGTATCGAAGTGATTAGTTGACGGGTTAAAAGTACTATTCATTGAAACATCACCAATCAGGCGATCCAAAATTCTACCTTCATCCACCTTTAAATCACCTTCAAAAACCGGTATTTGGGAGAGAGTTTGAGTTTTGAAATTCCCATTCAGATTCCCTGAAAATTTGATACGTCCGTTAATCAGGTCGGAAACGCGACTTAAATTCAGGTTTTGAGCTATATATTCGACTTGATCTTCAGGATGATCACTGTAGGTACCATTAATTTCAAGATATTCTAAACCACTTGTTAAAATAAGGTTGTCAATACTGAGTGCCTTTTCGTTATTGTATCGCAACATGGGGCGTCCTTCCACTCTCCATTGATAATCTAAATTGCCCAAATGAAAATCGTCAAGTAACAAATTCAATTCACCCGGCCTCAAAAAACCTGTTATCGTCGACTCCAGTAATAAATCATCATCCAGTCTATCCAAAGCCGTATTAATCCTGATAGAATCATCTCTAACGGATAAGTTAAAATAGCTGTCTTTCAGTCCAAAATCATTAAATATGGTTTTTGAGCTGTTTACTTGTAAATCAAGGGTTGTCGATTCTCTGAATTTTCGGTCACTTCTGAAACTGGCGGTGAAAGCTGAATTTAGATTTTCAGTTTCTATATCCCCATATTTAAAAAACTGTTCAAACAACGTCCCTGTTATCAATAATCTCTGATCCGTTGAATTAATGGATGAATTAAAACGGACGCTGCTTTCAACATCAGGCAAGTTCGGGAAATAGATTCTGAGCAGGGATACATCTTTTACGGTCATCTGAATATTTAGATCTGCTACCAATTGATCTGCTGAATAAACGGTTTCAAAGCCTGATGTATTCATTGAGTCTGCCGTAAATAGTATTTCATCGTTCACTCTCTCATAAAAGTATTCACGCCAGTAGTGATAAACATTTTGTAATCGGCTGGGAATAACTGTACCACTCATTTCACCATCAAAAAACGAGCTTGTGAACCGGAGTGTACGTGAATCCGATGATGATTCATTCAGATCAGCATAAAACTGATGAGGCCTGAGCGTGTCAGCGTCAATATACGATTCTGCCATTTCAAGACTCACTCTGCCTCTCAGGTTGTCGAAATTTGAGCCGGTTACATTACCTGAAAAAGTGCTGTTGAGAGTGGTTTGATCAGCGTGGAAATCGGGTATAAATTTTTTGAGATCCAGATTTCTTACAACACCATCTGTAATAAAATTTGTCAACCCATTAGCTACGCTGTAAAGTCCACTGGCAGAAACAAAAAATTGCTGATCATCACCTCCCTGCAGTTCATAATAGAGGGTACTGTTTACATAGGTTAGATTTGCAATAAATTCATTCACATCATAACCCAACAGACTACTTTGGCTGAGATCGATTGAACTGTTGAAATTCGCGAGTTCTCCCGTTCCTGTACCATTCAAAGTTAAACTCCCTTGAATGATACTTGAATTTACTGTATCGGTCAAAAAGGGAGTAATGTCGAGAGTATCCACGTTAAAAATGAGGTCATATTCTAATAGATCATTAAAGGCCAAATTACCTTCCAGGGATAGATCACCGGCTTCAGTTTCTACCCGAACATTGCTATTTAGTTGTGATTGGTCTCCGTTTAGTGAACCTCTGACGGTACTTAGTTGATACCTATTCAGATTCACCCGGTTTTCAAGGAAATTTTCGGATATCCAATCCATCGTTGTCGGATGGATAACCAAATTGTCGAGATGAGCATCATATGAGATATTCGGGGTTAACAGATCGTTGATTTCTCCTGATATGAGAATTGAAGATTCACCTATATTGGCTTGTACTCTGTCAAAATAATAACTTTCAAGAGTTCCTTCGGAGAGTAATTCGAGTTCCAGATGTTCATCAAAATCGGGATACAGAGTTGCGAATTGTTGAATAAAAGTCGTAGATAAGCTGCTTTCTGTTATTTGAAACCGGTAGGTTGCTGCCCGGAATTGATCCTCAAGATTTTGACTGAACAGACTTACAGGTGTTGCTTCCATACTGAAATCAGCACTGCCAATCGATGTTTCTACTCTGAACCTGTTCAGTTCAAAGAACTCATCATCATTATAAAATTGACCATTCAAACGAATTGTTTCATAGGGTGTTCCGGGAAGGTTTGCGGAAAACTCATAGAGATCAAAGAAAATATGAGGATCAGACAATTCCAGGAAAATGGAGAGGTTTAGATTATCGATTGTCAAGGGTGTATGTAAACCGGCTCGTTCAGATAGATTGATGGTATCGTCCAATTCAACCATTCCACCCATCACTTGAATCGAAGGGGCAAAAAGGCTGATTCGATTCAAAAGAATGGAACCGTCAATTTCGGTGTCAGAAGTTCCTTCCCATTCGGGATTTTGTTTGAATGCGGCTGCAATTGATAACGTATCATCCGTTACATTTAAAATGAGTGAAGGGTTTGTGACACTAAAGGAGGTGATGGTTAAATTGCGCCGTAACAGGCCCCAAAGGTCGATCTGAATAATTGTTTCATCAAACCGAAGTTTTGGATTCAGTGAATCTGATGGAGCGAATATTTCTCCATTGTGCAGAGTAGCTGTAAATGGCAAAAAACCACTAATCCGGTCTATTTTCAGCGTACCCTCAAACTGATTGTTGAAGATAGAGCTGATCTCCTGATTGATATAGGTTTTGCTCTGCGGAAGTTGCAATAAACCAACCAGGATGGTCATTAAAACCAAAACGACTCCCGTAAGCACAAAAAATGTGCGCCAAAAATAGACCCATATTTTATAAATGATTCGAAGGATCAACGGTTTTTGATTTCCTCTTTAAATTTGATTTAAATCCAATTCGTTATAAAGAACTTCTAACGATTCAATGATCAGCTTATCGTCTGCAACAGTTTTAACAGTTGGTTCCTGCCAGCTCTTCAACAAAATAAATGTAAGATTCACTCCGGTTCTTTTTTTGTCAGATTGCATGTATCTCAATAAGTTATCGGAAGATACCTCTTCCCGGGCAACTCTGTATTTATATAGTGAACGAAACCGAACTATAAAATCATCTGTAAGAGTTCCTCCCGTGAGTGTTGAGAGCTTACACGCGGCCAACATCCCGAGATAAACCGCTTCACCATGACTTATTTTATCATAATCACACGCTTTTTCGAGAGCGTGTGCAAATGTATGGCCAAAATTCAGATAAGCTCTGATGCCCGATTCATGTTCATCATGTCCGACAATTTCTGCTTTGATTTCAACACACCTGCCAATGAGTGAAATGAGTTTATCCGAATCAATTTTAATAAGATCTTCAGTTAGAAATATATTGGCCCGGTTAAAGATATCTGAATCATGGATGGCGCCATATTTGAGTATCTCACTCAGGCCATTGAACCATTCATTTCTTGGTAAACTGCTGAGAAAACGAATATCGGCAATCACGGCATCGGGTTGATAAAATGAGCCAATCAGGTTTTTGCCAACAGAGTGATTGATCCCTGTTTTTCCGCCAATGGAACTGTCTACCATCGCCAGAAGAGTTGTTGGAATATGAATAAGCGGAATCCCTCTTAGAACCGTAGCGGCTGCGAAACCCCCAAGGTCGCCGGTTACACCACCCCCTATGACTATCAAGGGTGTATTTCGGCGGACCCTATTCTGTAATAAAAAATCAACCGCTTTTGAATAAAACGAAATTGATTTGCTGCTTTCCCCTTCCGGAACTATAAGCACCTTCATATCATCAGAAATCGATTGAAGGATTTTATCGAGCCACACCCTGTGATATTTATTCACATTTTCATCGATAAATATAAAAAGAGTATCTGTTGCGTGCTCTTTTAATGTATGACGGAGGCTGGATTCCAGAATGTCTGAACCGGTCAGAACATCATACTTTTTGGTTGTCGTTGTTACGCATGTTTTATGCATCATAACATTCAAGTTTAGATATGATCAAGTCAGCAGTTTTGTATTTGTTACTTTCTCCTCCCGGAACAGTGATATGTGCCTGACTGTAAAATGGCAAGCGTTCATCCAGGAGGTTTTGTATGCGTTGTTCCATAGCTGTTTCATCCAATCCAACTATCAGGGGTCTTTTTTTGTTTTTCTTGATACGTTTCAATATGTACTCAATAGGAGTGTCGATAAAGATAAGTATTCCATTCCTTTTTACGAGATCTGTCAGATATTGATTTTGAAGTGACCCGCCACCCAGTGCGAGTACTCCGTTTCCTTTGGATAGTTGTTGAATCAGAACTGTTTTTTCCGTTTTCCTAAAAAAAAGTTCTCCCCTTGTTTTAAATATTTCAGATATCTGCATACCGGTACTTTGTTCAATGATCTGGTCCAGATCTTTAAATGGGACTCCCAGTTTTTCTGCGAGAGCACTGCCAATGGCAGATTTGCCGGATCCCATCATACCACAGATGAAATATGTTTGTTTATCTTTGTTTCCCATTATTCATTCAGATTTTTTGGCCTTACCAATTCAACACGTTCCCGTTCAACCCTGACTGTACCGGGGGGTGCACCCTTGGGTTTGGTAACATATTTTCGTTTTGTTATGATCACCGGAACCAAATCAGACCCTCTTGCTTTTGAATTTTGTGCAGCAAATGAAGCTGCTTTAAACAAAATCTTATCCGGGGGCATTTCCAAATTGTTATTCATTCGAATGACAAGGTGTGATCCACTTACACCCCGTGCATGCATCCAAATATCCTCTTTATGAGCATCTGTTGTCAGTTTATCATTGCTTTTAGCATTTTTGCCGATCCAGATTTCATAGCCATCAATCTGAAGCTTACGATATGGAGTTGATTTTTGGGATTCACTTTTCGTTAACACACCCAATTCTTTAAGCGCACTTTTGTGCTCATTAATCCAATCATCAATTTGATACAGTTTCTCAATCTGATCGAGAGATTCTTGTAAACGTTTTAATTTAACAATTTCTTTTTTTGCCCGGCTAAGCCTGCGTTTGGATTCCTCTACATTACGGATTGTCTTTGCCGACTTATCGTAGTAAAATTGTGCATTTTCAGCGAGGGAGAGCGTCGGTTTAATGGGAATATCAATCAGTTGATTGTCATTGTAGTAGTCTTGAAGTGTGATTTTTTCGCTATTACCCGGATGATCAATATGAGCATTGGCCATTAGGATATGGCCATATTGTTCATATCGACTTGAGCGTTCTAACCCTTTATCCGCTTGTTTTAGCTGTTCAATCAGAGATTCCAAAGTGCGCAATTGTTTATCAATGGCCGGTTTGATCTTTTCCAGTTTGGCATTGAATCGTCTCTCAATGGATGTGTTGTAATAAGCATGACTTATGGCGTTATTGACATCATCAAAAATCTTAAGATTTTCAAGAGGTAATAAATTTTGAGGTATCAAACAGAGGTTTCCGTTCGTCAAAATTCTAAATTCCGGATGGCCATGTAATGCAGTATTGATGGGTTTCATGATTTCCAGGATCTCTTCACTGTTTTTTTCATCCATCTGATAGTGATCTATAACGGATGGAATCAGATGTCTGGGAAATTTTGGGTTAATAAATGTAATTGTTTTTTTGGGTGATAACCCTTCTTTCACTATTTTGTTTATATGGGATGCAGGCCTCGGAAGAGGTGGAGATTTCCCTTCAAAATAATCCGGGTTTTTAAATGATTCGAGTATAATTTGATTTTGAATCAGAAAAATATTTGGTTTATTACCGAATAGTTGGAGGTACAAGCTTAGATTATTTTCAAAAGTAATTGTGATGAGCCGGTCATTTTCCGCTAATTGAATACCGGTCACCTTTTTATCCGATAAAGATGAAAAGAATGTCGTAACATTATTTTTTTTAGGGGGTTTATAATCTTCAAGGAAAAGAGCCGTTTCTGTTGGATGTGTGGAGAATGTTAATCTAATGGGAGCGTGATTATCCCCGATGTATGCAGTCCAAACATCTTTATGGGGTGAGATGCTAAACCGGAACAAATGGTCAATTAAATGACTGTTCAGGGTGTCTGTTAAATGTTTTAAAGTGTAATAATTATTCATTACTTAGAGTTCATAAAGAACCGAATAAAAAAAGATAATATGCAATATCCAATATTTCAGTCAGTCGTCAATAAGATTAATAGTTCACTGAATCAAAGGAATATAAATGTTGTTAAGTTTAAAACTTGGGAAGAAGCAAAGATAAATGCTGTAGGATTGGAAATCTTGATCGATCTTAAAGATTCTACCAATTATTTAACTCATCTTGCAATCAATTTTGATTGGGACAGTTTTCGTGAGGCCAATTTGGCTAATCTATTGAGTGGTACGGATGGTCACCCAATGTTAAAAGCAAAACATTTGACTGAAGTATCGGTCGTCCCGTCCATTGATATAGAGATCGTGTGGAATTTTGATGTTGAAAGATGTCAGCCTCAACCGGGAAACGGTGGTGAGGATTATCGAATTCAGATGGCGAGTGAATGGATGGACAGAGTCAGTAAGAAGGTAAATGAACTTTTAGTATCTGATGATATCATTACCCGCTGGCACATTGAAATCGATGGCGATGAACACGGAAAGTATCTCACGGCCATTCATTTAATCTCCTATTTTCAGTTTTCAATCGGTGAATTGGAAAGTCTGAACGAAGTCCATGAATATGTGGGTAGAAAACTGACTCATTTACTATATAAAGCCAACCGGATCATTAAGGTTGCCGATGACAATATTGTCGTAAATGCTGCTTAATACCTGAATAACAGGGATAAAATAAAAAAGGGCACAGATTGTGTGCCCTTAAACATTTTAGCCTGAGAACTTACTTCTTCTTCTTGTGCCTGTTCTTACGCAGACGCTTCTTTCTTTTATGTTTAGCTATTTTTGCTCTTTTTCTTTTCTTTCCGCTTGGCATGAAGAATCACCCGGGTTTCTTAAAATTTTTAACTTCCAGTTTGCTGTTTATAATATATCAATGTTAAACAGACGTCAAAAATACAAAATGTTTGAAACAAATCTATAAAACTTTACGAGGTTCCTACGAGTACAGGTTAAAATTGATTGGATTACCCACTCAATTTTGTGCATGTCTGAATATTTATAAAATTCATGCAACTATTGAATGATATGAAATTCTATATTCTGGTAGATGCGAAGAGTGAAGATCGATCTGTGTTTAGACTTATCTATTTTCAGATTCTTTCTTTTGACGGACATTAACTTACCGTAAATTCAGATACTCAGTTATAAAATAATTTCATAAAAAAGATGATTTTAAAATGAAACAAATTTTAACTGAGAGAATTGGAGTTTAGAGAAATAAAGAGATCAAATTTTCCTTATTTTTCGTCTTCATTTATATACGAATTAACTTATGCCTGATTTATTTAAAGTAGCCAAGTTTGGCGGTACAAGTATGGCTGATGCTGATGCAATGAGAAGATGCGCAGCCATAGTAGGTGCCGATCCGGACAAGAAAATTATAGTTGTTAGTGCAACAGCCGGTACGACCAATCTTTTGACAGAATTTATTGCGGAGGAGTCTGCAGATAGAAGGAGTGAGATTGCACAAAAGATTAAAGAGAAACATCATTCAATTTGTGATCAATTGAAACATCCGGCGGCGGTTGTAGACCGGATCCAATTCATATTGGATGAGTTGGATAAGATTGCAATCAGAAATCAAATCATGACACCCATACTTCGCGATGAATTGCTATCCTATGGCGAGAGATTATCGTCTGAGATTTTCAGTGAGATATTGAGGGAAGAAACGGGTGAAAAAGTATCTTGTTTTGATGTGCGAAAAGTCCTTAAAACAGATAATAACTATGGAAGTGCCGAACCCATTATTCCCCGAATAGAAGAACTGACTGATCAGTACGTGATTCCATTGACGACTACCGGGAGAGTTGTAACTCAAGGTTTTATCGGATCAGATGAGAATGGGCATACAACCACACTGGGACGTGGTGGCAGCGACTATTCAGCCGCTCTTCTGGCAGAAGCTGCTGATGCAGATGTACTCGAAATCTGGACCGATGTCACGGCGATCTATACGACCGATCCAAGAATTGTGAAAAATGCAAAACCTATTACAGAGATCAGTTTTGATGAAGCAGCTGAACTTTCTGTATTTGGTGCAAAGATATTGCACCCGGCAACTATGGTACCTGCTATTCGCAAAAATATTCGGGTTTATGTTGGTTCGAGCATCTATCCGGAAAAACCGGGTACGTGGATTGTAAAGGAGACAAAAAAGACATCGGCTATCCGGGCAATCAGTCTGCGCAGGCATCAGACGTTGCTTACTGTTCACAGTCTTGATATGTTGCATCGGTTTGGATTTTTGGCAAAATTATTTCAGGTACTGGCGAATCATAAGATCAGTGTGGATCTGGTCACAACCAGTGAAGTGAGTGTTGCATTAACCCTCGACTCTGACCTGAATACACCCGGCAAACAGAAACTGACAGATGAAGTATTGACAGAACTGAGAAGTTTTTGTGAAATTCAGATTGAAAGAAATTTGGCATTAATCGCACTCGTAGGAAACAATCTGGAAGCGACAGCAGGACTGAGCGGGCCGGTTTTCGGGTCGTTAATGGATGTTAATGTGAGGCTTATTTGTCATGGTGCAAGTTCACACAATCTCTGTTTCCTGGTCTCTGAAGAGGAAGCTGAGGAAGTTGTAAATGTATTGCATAATAAATTTATTAAATAAGAAATGAGTAAAAACGGGAAAGAATTAAAATACGCAGTGATAGGTACCGGAAAAACCGGAGGTACAGTCCTTCAGAAACTGGAAGGTAAATCCGTTGCCTTTGATGAGTATAACAAACCAACGGCAGACAAACTGGCTGATTGTGATGTTGCCATTATATTTGTACCGGGATCGGCTGCCCAACAGGTCGTTGAAATCGTATTGGAAGCCGGTATAAATGCCATTTGGGGAACGACCGGATATGAATGGCCGGCCACTCTTTCAGATCAGGTTAAAAAGAAGGGCGTACGTTGGGTAATCGGAAGTAATTTCAGCATGGGTATGAATTTGGTCCGGAAAGCGATACATATTCTGGGACAAGGGTCAGATATGTTACCCAATCCGAAATTTCATATTCACGAAGTTCATCACATTAATAAACAGGATGCCCCCAGTGGAACCGCAATATCCTGGAGTGAATGGTTAAAAAAAGATGCGGTCATCTCATCCGACAGACAGGGAGATGTAAAAGGAATACATAATTTACACATAAAAACAGAAGGTGAATCGATCTACCTGAAACACGAAGCCCACTCACGGGATATTTTTGCGGATGGAGCTATATGGTCAGCCAATTATATTATGAATAACCGATTTATTGAGCCCGGCTTATATCAATTCTCCGACCTGTTTGATAAAGCATTTGCGGAGTTGTTATGAACGACCGAATATTATGGACAGCCATTATTACACCCATGAAAGAGGATGGTTCTGTTCATTTTAGTGATCTGGAACATTTGTTGCACAGACAGGAAAATGCGGGGAATGGCGTCCTTATTTTGGGAAGTACAGGCGAGGGAATTTCGTTCTCAGAAAATGAAAAAAAAGAGATACTAACTTATGTCACTTCTCTTGATTTGAAGATTCCTGTTATGGCCGGAGTGGGAGGGTTTCAACTGGATACTCAATTAAGATGGATTGAATATTGTAATCAGTTAAACATTGACTCATTTCTGCTTGTTACGCCTCTCTATTCAAAACCCGGATACCACGGTCAGTTGAATTGGTTCAGGTCTTTGTTAGACAAGTCTGAAAAAAGGTGTATGATATACAATATACCGTCGCGTACGGGTGTAAAATTGATACCGGCTGTATTAAAGGAGATTGAAAATCATCCTCAATTCTGGTCAGTTAAAGAGGCGAGCGGATCCGTTGAAGAGTACAGGCAATTTCGTCAAACGGTACCGAACATACCCCTGTATAGCGGTGATGACGGTTTACTGCCTCAGTTTGCTAAAGAGGGTTGTGCCGGGCTGGTCTCGGTTGCGGGAAATGTCTGGCCGGAAGCAACGCATCGTTACGTTGAAATTTGTTTAAATGGGGAGATGGATACATTGGAACCGGTTTGGAAGAGTGCGGTTCAGGTTTTGTTCTCGGCACCCAATCCGGTACCTGCTAAACGATTGCTGCAAAAAAAAGCGGAAATATCAACCGACGTTCTCAGGCCCCCGCTATCAGCGATGGATCTCCCATCTATAGAGAGAGCGGTAGAGTCAGACCTTGCAATCACTGAATGGTACCAAAATAATAAAGATAGTTTTAAGTAGATATGAATTGGAAAACAGTATTGGATCAACTTGAAAAGGGAGTCGTAAGAGCAGCAGAACCAGATGGTGACTCCTGGAAAGCAAATGTGGATGTTAAAAATGCCATATTGGAAGCGTTCAGAAATGGGAAAAATATAGAATATGGCGGTATCTATGAGGGTTTTGTAGATAAAGACAACATCCCGCCCAGAATGTTCAGCGCGGAAGATGGAGTACGACTTGTACCCGGCGGATCATCTGTTCGCAGAGGTTCCTATGTAGCCAAAAGTGTGATTATAATGCCACCTGCATACATAAATATCGGAGCTTATGTGGATGAAGGCACCATGATCGATAGCCATGCACTGGTTGGATCTTGTGCACAGATTGGGAAAAATGTCCATCTCTCAGCAGGTGTACAGATCGGGGGTGTCTTGGAACCGGTTGGACTCTCTCCGGTTGTGATCGAAGATGACTGTTTTATCGGTGCCGGTGCAGTGATCGTAGAAGGGATTTTAATTAAGAAACGTGCTGTTATTGCACCCGGGGTCACACTTTCAAAATCGGTTCCCGTATACGACTGTGTAAATGAAAAAGTATTGGAAAAAGGTGCTGCCATACCGGAGGGTGCGGTCGTGATCCCCGGAACGAGACCGGTCAATAATGAATGGGCAAAAAGAGCGGGACTATCCGTATCATGTCCAATCATCATTAAATACAGAGATGAGGGAAGTGATGCCTCTCTGGAACTGGAAAATGCACTGCGATAAAAAAAATCTGTAAGGCAATCGTTTTTTTCGGTTCTTATATAGTAGTAGAATGATAACAAAAAACCAATGAGGAAGATTTTATGAGTTCATTAAATAAAGCAATGATTATCGGGAGACTGGGACAAGATCCTGAAGTGAGATACACACAAGCCAATACAGCAGTAGCAACTTTAAGTGTTGCAACTACTGAACGATATAAAGACAAAAACGGTGAGCTTCAGGAGAATACTGAGTGGCATCGAGTGGTTGCCTGGGGCCGTCTGGCCGAGATTTGCCAGGAATATCTGAAAAAAGGGTCTCTGGCTTACTTTGAAGGGCCTATTCAAACTCGCGAATGGGAAGATAAAGATGGGCAGAAACGGTATACCACAGAAATCAAAGCTCTGAATATGCAAATGCTGGACAGTAAAGGCAGTTCGGACAGTTCCGGCCCCTCAACGGGAAGCAGTAAACCGGCAACCAGTACGGCAAAGATTGACGATTCATTTGATGATATGGATGATGATTTACCATTTTAATCAAAAAGAACTTTGTTACATTTGGAGGTGGCGGTCAAAATTTTGATCGACACCTTTTTTTGTACATATTTCAATCCAATTTCTATTAATCAACAAACAATTATTGGAATCATTAGACGAACCTCCGGGTATTTCAATTGCACAAATTTCTGACACATTGTTTTTCCAGATCACAAACAATGCGGAAGTACTCTATACAGGTGATTTTTTCATTGAAATTCTGATTATGATCCTTGGTTTGGTATTCAGTGCCCTCTATTCAGGTTCAGAAGTGGCTTATTTCTCTTTGATAAACCAGCTGGATAAACTGAATACGGAACCGATATATAACGCAAAGGATAATCGGATTCACAATATGCTCCTAAAGCCCAGAAGGTTACTTGCAACCATTCTGATAGGGAATACATTTGCGAATATAATCAGTTCCGTTTTGGCGGCTGTCATCGCAGGGGAGCTGGCCTATTTATACGGCCTCTCACATGCATTGATTTACACTATAGAAATATTGGTGCTGACCTTCACGATTCTCATTTTGAGTGAAATTACACCAAAAATTATTGCAATCAATAATCCCCTGAAAGTAGCAAGAAAGATGAGTGGATTTATTCATGCCACTTTTGTTCTACTGGGGCCTATAGCCAAACTGATTGCAAACAGTACAATGACTCTTGAAAACAATCTGCCCAGGCCGGGGAATCAGGTAACGGCCGAAGACCTCAAAATCATGGCAGAAATGAGTGAGAAAGAGGGTTCCATTAAAGGGGAGGAGAGAGAGATCATTGAAAATGTTATCGAGTTCGGGAATACTACGGTTCGTGAAATAATGACATCACGTGTTAATATTGTCGCTGTTTCTGTTGATGCACAATTGCCTGAAGTTATTGAGTTGATTCAGGATAAGGGACTCTCACGTATGCCTCTTTATGAAAATGATCTGGACACCATGATTGGTGTGATCTATGCGAAAGATGTCCTCCCATTTATTCATTCGGATATTTCCGCTACCGGTATAAACTGGAAAACAATCGCCAGAAAAGCACTTTTTATCCCGGCAACGAAGAAACTGGACGATTTACTCAGAGATTTTCAACATGAAAAAACACATATTGCGATTGTAGTGGATGAATATGGCGGCACAGAAGGTATCGTTACACTTGATGATATTTTAGAGGAAATTGTGGGTGATCTTGGTGATGAATACGATGATGAAGAGGAAAAACTCTATACAGAATTCAAAAGCGGCATTTTTATTTTTGATGCTAAAATTGATCTGGATGATCTGGATGAAATTCTTGGAACTTCAATATCCTCATCCGATGACGAATTTGAGACCCTTGGAGGGCTGATCTATCACCTGACAGAAAGAATCCCAAATGTTGGAGAACGGGTGAAATATAAAGATCTTGAAATGACGGTACACTCTGTTAAAAATAACAGGGTAAAAAAACTGCGCGTGAAACCTTTGAAAAGCCCTAAAGTGTAACTAAAATAGAGTAACACTGATTTTCAATTACAACATACGGTGAACCCTTAGATAATGGTCGAAATTCAAAAAGATGTACCTCTAAATGACCTGAACACGTTGGGGTTGCCATCCATTGCACCCCTATTCGTAAATGTAACAAAAAGAGAAGATCTTAGTGATTTGTATCAAGAGGGTTTTTTTTCATCATACTCACCGTTTATACTTGGTGGAGGCAGTAATATTGTTCTGAGTGAAAAACTGAACCATCCCGTTTTAAAAATATCTATTTCCGGAGTAGAGATTTTGTTGGAGGAAAAAGATGACGCAAGAATACGGATAGGAGCCGGGGAAAATTGGCATAATTTTGTTAATTGGGCTGTAAATAAAGGTTACGGAGGAGTTGAAAATCTGGCCCTGATACCGGGTACAGTAGGCGCTGCACCGATTCAGAATATCGGAGCATATGGAGTGGAAATTAAACAGGTATTTGAATCTCTTCTGGCATTTGATATGAGAGACGGTACGTTTAAAAGATTTTATAAAAATCAGTGTAAGTTTGGTTATCGGGATAGCATTTTTAAAAGAGAGTTAAAAGGAAAATGTATCGTCGTTGAAGTTACACTCTTATTAAAACACGAAAATCACGATCCAAATATCACTTACTCCGGACTCCGGGAGGCTCTGAATGATAAGGGGATTCAAGATCCTGACATTAAAGACGTTTTTGAAGCTGTGGTTGCTGTTCGCCGGTCTAAATTGCCCGATCCAAAAGTTCTTGGTAATGCCGGTAGTTTTTTTAAAAATCCAATTATAGAAATAGAGTTGTATGAGAAATTACAAAATAGCCGGACAGGTATTCCGGGTTACCCTGTTGATGATCTTCATGTCAAAGTGCCTGCAGGGTGGTTAATTGAACAAGCGGGATGGAAGGGTAAGCAGATTGGAAATGTAGGGACGTATAAAAATCAGGCACTTGTGATTGTAAATCACGGAAATGCTACCGGTGAAGAGATTTTAAACCATGCAAAAACAATTCAGGATTCAGTAAGATCCATGTTTGGAATAGAGCTTACACCGGAAGTTAATATCATTAATTGAATTGGATTGAATT
>JBBDJK010000126.1:0-2798 GCA_040879905.1 Balneolaceae bacterium
GAAATTTTTTCTTGAGGGACATAAAGACTTATTCTGATTCTAACAGTTGCAGGCGTTTAGTAAGGTACCGATGGAATCTTTATTGAAGAATTAATAAACCATTGATGCGTCATTAACCTGAACGGACATGCTAAAAATGAATCAGCATGTCCGTTATCAAGTATAATCTCATTTTAAACGTATGAGAACCATCAAATCTGATAAGTATAAGTATCAATCAGGAATATTATAATTTATGTCTGTGCGGTATGTATCCAACAGGTGTTCAGCGAAGTAGTCCCATAACATTCTTTCGAAGTAACTGCTATAGCGTCCAAAACCGTGACGTGATTCCGGAAAGATCATCATATCAAACCGCTTTCCTGCCTTGATGAGTGCATCAGCCATACGATAGGTGTTAGCGGGATGAACGTTGTTGTCCATTTCACCATGAACCAGCAGTAAACGCCCCTGCAGATTATCGGCGAGTTCTGTGTTGGAAGGAATTTTTGAACTAAATGTAGTACGTTCCTCTTCTACTTCTTCCACTACCTCGACCTCTTCTTCTATTTCCTCATCCTCTCTTTCGCCTTCATCATCTTCATTTTCAATGGTAACGGTTGTTGTTTTGGCATCAACACCGTGATGCACCTCACCCCACCAAATGTTGTATACATTGTTATCATGGTTACCGGCTGAGGATACTGCCACTTTATAAAAATCGGGATATGATAAGAGAGCCGCAGTACTCATAAATCCACCCCCTGAATGGCCATATATCCCAACTCTGTTTAAATCGATATAGGAATTGCGTGCGGCAAGTTGCTCAATTCCATAACGATTATCTGCTAAAGCGTAGTCACGCAGGTTACCGTGTCCGTAGTTATGATACCATTTTTCACGAAGCGGACTACCTCCCCGGTTGCCCATTGCGACAACCACAAACCCAACTTGCGAGAGAGTATGTGCTCTGGCAGCACTACCTCCGATGGAAAAACTTCTGGGATAGGGTTCTACTTGCGGACCCGGATAAACATAGGATATAATCGGATATGATTTTTCAGGATCAAAATCGGCCGGTTTCCACATCACACCGTATAAATCGGTTACTCCATCCTTTGCTTTGACACTGAAATTTTCCGGTAGTGTATAACCTGCTTCAACCATACGAGTCAAATCCACCTCTTCCAGCTCCATGACTACATTTCCATCTCTATCACGCAGAACGGCTTTGGTCGGCAGATCAGGACGTGAGTAGTTTTGAACAAAATAGTTGTTGGTATCACTCATTCGAATCGAGTGATTGGCATCTTCCGGTGTAAGTAATTGCTGTCGTGATCCATCAAATCTTACTTTATAGTGGTGTGCATAAAAAGGATTTCTGCCTTCTTCATTTCCAAACCCTTCAAAATAGATCGTTTGCCTTGTGGTATCAATTGCGGCAATATCCCCCACCATAAAATGGCTTTCAGTGATACGGTTTTGCAGGTTTCCTTCACTGTCATACCTGTAAAGCTGACCCCATCCCGTTCTTTCACTCCACCAGATATACTCTTCACCTTCATTAATAATTGATAATTGTGCATATCTTGTGTTGAAATACGGTTCACTTTTTTCTGACCAAAGCACCTGTGTCTCACCTGTGACCGTATTTGCTTTCAGTACATCCACTTCGTCCCATGTCCGGGTTCTCCGCAGGATATAGAGGTAGTCAGATTTTTCAGTTGTAAAGATACCCCCATTGTTAAAATAGACACCCCCAAGTGACTGATCCGGCCATTTATCAGTATCCAGACGAATATGTTCTTGAGTATCTATGTCAAAAACCAATATTTCATCCTGGTAATGATCCTCTTCACCCGGAAGGTTGTATTTATATGTTTCCAATTCAGGACGCTGTGCAATTGTGTTAATCACCCAAAGTTCACCCACATCACGCCAATCCTGACGTTTTACATAGAGTTTTTTAGAATCTTCAAACCAGACAGCTCTTGATCTTAAACGTTCAGTTGAAGTGGTGTCCCCATGACTTTGCTGAAAGCTGTACCATTTTTCCCCATCTTCCGTAAGCCTGATCTCAGAGCTGTCAGGATCATCTGTTTTCATCACATAGAGATCGTGTTCTCTTGCAAAGGCGATATAAGTACTGTCAGGTGAGTAGGTAGCCCATGGTTCACTCTCTTCTGCTTCCAAAGAATCTCCTTTTACCAGTTCATCCCGATCAATGTGATATTCAAACTCGATACTATCGACATGAAATGTGAAAAGCTGACGATCTGTATCGTAATCAAATTCGTTGAGATCCAGATTTTTTGAATTAAACCCTCTGTTGAACGTTTCGGAGAGTTGTGCGGCCATATCATTCACATCAAAAAGCGGTCGTATATTTTGTCTTCCTGCATCAACATAAACCCACCGTTTCCCATCACCGTCATCCCACTCATACCAGAAACGATCTTCATCTTCAATCCAGTTTGCATCGAGAGATGTACTGCCGGTCATATTTTGCATATTATCGGCAGTAAATCTTTCAGCAAGTTCAAAATTTGCTTTTTGCTGAGCTTGAATGTCAGGAATTTGAAGTGAAAAAAAGATTAGAATTCCTGATAGTGTGGTTAGTAGTCGTCTTATTATCATAAAATGTGTGTTATTTTTCGTGGTTTGCGAGGGAATATCTTAAAACTTACGCAAGTAAACACCTTTTTTACAAAATTTATGAGAAATAAGGAATTCGATCTCTTGAAAAATCTATATCAGGGAGCTGCGAATTTTTTCATAATAATTCTCATAAACTGTTACGATAGAATCCATTTCAAAAG
>JBBDJK010000127.1:0-17356 GCA_040879905.1 Balneolaceae bacterium
ACATGATAAGATTTTCAATTGATAAACTCACCCAAACAGAATATTTGAATGATTCTTGTAAGGTTTCGTAATTGAATACAATCAGAAGGTCTTTTGTGATTTGTAAATATATCTACTGACTATCCATTATTTTTGACTAATCAACCAGATTACAAGCATGAGACTTTTGATCATTCTTATCATACTGAATTACACAATCGTACAGACAATATCCGCTCAAACAGAATCGCCAATACCCATTACACGAATTACTGAAGCGATTGAATTAGATGGACTCAGTGATGAACCCGCATGGCAAAGTGTGGAGGCTTTCCCAATGGTCATGCATGAACCGATTTTTAGAGCAGAACCCAGTGAAAAAACCGTGATGCTTGCCGCTTACGATAATGATTATTTTTATTTTGCGATGAGGGCTTATGATTCTGAACCGGATGAAATAAGGGGCAATGTTCTGTTCAGAGACCGTTTTGGAAGTGATGATTACTTCGAAGTGATGATCGATACGTTTAATGATAACGAAAATGCGGTAGTATTTGCGACAAATCCGGCAGGAATCCGCAGAGATGTTGCGATTTCAAATGATGCTACGGGACAGGTTGGATCCTGGCTGAATGCTGATTTCAATACTTTTTGGGATGTTGCCGTGACAGTTAATGAAGAGGGGTGGTTTGTTGAGATGCGCATTCCCTTTTCAAGTCTCGGATTTCAGGAAAAGGATGGAGAAGTGATTATGGGTTTATCTCTTCATCGAATTATCGTGCGGAAAACGGAAAGAGCTATTTTTCCCGCCATTGAGCCCAATACAAATTTTGCATACCTGAAACCATCACGTATGCAGAAAGTTGTTTTAGAAGGAGTCGAAAGCAACAGCCCGGTCTATGTCAGGCCTTATGTTTTGGGTGGTTTTGATCGAATCGCTACACTACAGGAGGGAGGTTCTGAATATGGTTTCGATCATAACCGAATGACTGAAGCCGGTTTGGATGTGAAGTATGGGCTGACCAATAATTTGACCCTGGACCTGACTCTGAACACTGATTTTGCACAAGTGGAAGCTGACGATCAACAGGTTAATCTGACCAGGTTCTCTCTCTTTTTCCCTGAAAAACGGCAATTTTTTCAAGAAAGGTCCGGTCTTTTTGAATTTCGAACGGGTGGTCAGAGCCGGCTTTTTCACAGCCGGCGTATAGGCCTGACAGATAGTGGTGAGATCGTTCGGATTTTGGGTGGGGCTCGTGTAGTAGGGAAGGTTGGAGCCTGGGATCTGGGTGTATTGAATATGCAGACGGATGATCTGGGAACGCAACAATCTGAAAATTTTGGTGCTATTCGATTGAGAAGGCAGGTATTTAACCCGTTCTCTTATGCAGGAGCCATCGCAACCAGCCGGATTGGTGCAGACGGTCAGTACAACATGGCATACGGAGTAGATGGGTCATTTCGCCTTTATGGAGATGATTATTTTAGTTTTCAGTGGGCTCACACACTGGATGAACGAGAGGGGGCGAATTTGGATTGGAGTCCGGATCAAAGTGGACGTTTTTCAGGACTGTATGAAAAGAGATTAGAGGATGGAATTGGATATCGTACTGGTTTGGTATGGTCAGGGCCTGATTACAATCCCGGTTTGGGTTTTATACAAAGAACCGATTTTACTCAGATGAACCAGGAATTATCATACACATACAGACATAGTGAAGATTCACGTTTTATTCGGAATTCCGTTGAAGCAGAAGCAGATATTTTCTACAGAAATGAAGATGGGTCAATAGAAACAATTGAACTGGAATCTGAATGGAGTTTTTTGCTAAAATCGGGGGCTGAAGGGAGTATTGGCCTTAAACGTACTTATGAAGACCTGCTGGTTCCTTTTAGTTTAGATGAGAATACTATCATTCGAGAGGGAGATTATACGTTTTATCAGGTTATTGCAGATTATTCAATGTCCAGAGCCGGTTTATTTCGATTGAGAGTCAATGGCCAAGCTGGTGCATTTTATGATGGGAATGGGTATACGATCACAGTCAGACCTACATGGAGTGTATCCCCGCACCTGGAACTGGAAGGTTCATATAACTTTGTTTCTGTTCGATTTTCAAACAGAGATCAAACGTTTAATTCACATCTTGCAAGACTTCGACTTGGAGTACCGTTTAATACTCAAATTTCGACCAATATATATCTTCAGTATAATAGTGTGATCGATTCATTTTCGACCAATGCACGATTCAGATACAATTTTAGTGAAGGGCATGATTTATGGATAGTTTATAATGAAGAGATGAATACAGTAACCCGGCAGTTCGCATTACCGGAAATGCCACGAAGCAAATTTCGGGCTTTTATGGTGAAATACACCTATACCTTTATTCTTTAGCAATAAATATGCGCTTTTTAGGAAAGGATTGTTCAGGGAAATTGATCCAAGCTTGGAACCAATGCCTATGTGGAATGTTGTAAATGATCTTCATGTTCATCAAAAATAATCATCAATGACTTCTGCATTGCAGTTATTCCGGAATTTTGAAAATCAAAAATTATCTGCTCCCAATTCTTCAGCCAATGATGCGTTATAATTAGGGTTATCATTTTGTGCAGTTACAGCTCTTGGTGTCAGAACTAATAGTATGAGTAATGTGTTTAGTACTTTTATCAGATTCTCTCAATATAGTCAAATGGCAATGTCATTAATCACGAGAATGTATTAAACTCAGATAACAAATAATAGTTAAGATCAAGGTTTATGGAAGCGATTTATCTTTCTTTAAAAGAAACTCAAGTCATTATAATGGCTTCTGTATTAATATTATTATTTCTATGGGAGTCCATACAACCCTTTTATGCATATTTTACCGGGTCGTTGAAGGACAGAGGGAAACATGCTTTCAGAAATATGGTGGTCGGTGCGATAAATGCATTGATGGTGGCGTTCGTTTTTGTAGGTTTATGGCTTGCAGCCTCTGTTTGGTCAGCTGAAAACAGATTTGGTATTTTACATCAACTGGAAGATGTTCTCTCCATTTCAATCTATATACATGCAATAGGAGCCATTTTATTATTGGATCTTTGGACTTATATCTGGCACCGGATGAACCATGAAATTCCTTTCTTTTGGAGATTTCATAGTGTGCACCATTCTGACAATAAAATGGATGTAACTACAGCGGGCCGGTTTCATTTGGGTGAGATTTTCTTTTCTTCCATTTTCCGAATACCACTGATCGCACTTTTTGGTGTTTACCTATGGGAACTGGTTTTATATGAGACCGTCATGTTTGCGGTTGTACAGTTTCACCATGCTAATGTCGGGCTTTCCGAGAAATTCGACAGATTGCTGAGAATCGTTATTGTAACACCCAATATGCACAGAGTCCATCATTCACGATGGCAACCTGAAACCGATTCCAATTACAGTTCATTATTTTCATTTTGGGACCGGATTGCCCGAACATTTCGCATCAACCCAAAACCGGAAACCATTGAACTTGGCCTCCATGAATTTGATAAAGAGGAAGATCAAACCGTAAAAGGGATGTTCAAAACACCGGTTAAAAAGAAAAAAAAGTCATAGAGCCTTAAAAAACCGACAGAATTCAGAATAAACTCTGATCTCAATTAAAATATCTGTATCTTTAAGGCTCTTCAATTTTCGATTTTTAAACCTCTAAAATTCAATCAGTTCTAATAGAAGATGAACTGACAACATACATTATGACACAAGATATTAGAAATATTGCCATTATTGCCCATGTTGATCACGGTAAAACGACGTTGGTCGACCAAATGCTTAGACAAAGTGGCACATTCAGAGAGAACCAGCAGGTTGCTGAAAGGGTTATGGATTCGGGGGACCTGGAGAAAGAGAAGGGGATAACGATCAGTTCAAAGAACACAGCGGTTCACTGGAAAGGGACTAAAATCAATATTGTGGATACCCCCGGTCACGCTGATTTCGGCGGTGAAGTAGAGCGGATTCTTAATATGGTGAATGGCGTGATTTTGCTCGTAGATGCAGCAGAAGGCCCCCTGCCTCAGACTAAGTTTGTGCTTCGCAAATCACTTGAACTGGGATACAGACCCATCGTATTGATTAATAAAATCGACAGGTCGGATGCACGTCCGGATGCCGTATTGAATATGATTTTTGATCTGTTCGTCTCCCTGGACGCGAGTGACGAGCAACTCGATTTTCCGGTTTTGTATGCCATTGGAATTGAAGGCATTGCCAAGGAACACCTGGAAGAGGAAAACAGTGATCTGACACCTCTGTTTGATAAGATCATTAAACACATTCCATCACCGGAACAGGTTATAGACGCGCCATTTAAAATGTTGGTAAGTAATGTGGCGTGGAACGATTATGTTGGCCGTATCGCAGTTGGGCGAGTGGAGCAGGGAACCATTAAAACAAACCAGGAAATTGTACTGATGGATCGGTTTGGAAAAACGAAATCAAAAGGTAAAGCTACCAAACTCTTTACATTTAACGGTTTGAACCGCGAACCGGTAGATCAGGCTCTTGCAGGTGATATTTTTGCGATGGCTGGTTATGATGCTGTGGAGATTGGTGATACTCTTACTGACATCTCCGATCCCACACCAATTACCTACTACGATATCGATCAGCCTACGATGGCAATGTATTTTCGGGTGAATAATTCTCCTTTTGCAGGAAAAGAGGGTGATTATGTGACATCCAACATGATCAAAGACCGGCTCAATAAAGAGATCCGTACCAATGTATCGATTCGGGTAGAACCCACTGAAAATCCGGATATTTTTAAAGTGTCAGGAAGGGGCGAGCTTCAACTATCCATCCTGATCGAAACCATGAGAAGAGAAGGGTTTGAGTTTTCCGTATCCCGGCCGGAAGTACTATTCCGTGAAATTGATGGGAAAGTGCATGAACCTTTTGAAGAGGTGATCGTGGATGTTCATTCCGATTATAGCAATAAAGTAATTGACAATCTTCAAAAGAGAAAAGGAATCATGACCTCAATGGTTCAAGAGGGAGAAAACAACCGAATCGAGTTTAAGGTGCCATCCCGGGGATTGATCGGTTTCAGGGGAGAGATGCTTACTGAAACAAGAGGCACCGGGATTATGCATCAGCAGTTTTTTGCCTATGAACCGTATGCCGGTGACATATCCGGACGTTCACGAGGTGCTCTCATCGCACTTGAGCAAGGAGATGTAACCCCATACGCTCTTGAAGGCCTGCAGGATCGCGGACAATTTATCTCAGAGCCCGGTGATCCGGTTTATATGGGACAGGTTGTGGGTATCAATAAACGCGGGGATGATATGGTCGTGAATGTTGTGAAAAGGAAAAATCTGACGAACCATCGTGCAACTCAAACATCGGATTCGGTTAAAATATCACAAGCCAAAAGAATGAGCCTGGAGCAATGTATCGAGTTTTTGGATACGGATGAATTGCTCGAAGTAACTCCCAAAAGTTTGCGGATTCGTAAATTGTATCTGGACGCTAATGAACGCAAAAGAGCTCAAAAACATCAAGAGTTGGTCTAACACTTCACAGTGTCTTTTTTCTTAGAGTCATGTTGGAATGGTTTGCGTATTAATTCAGTTGGTTGATGTATGAGAAATTTCAACAGTTATCGTGTTTTTACACGAAATCAAAAAGAACCAAATCCGGAGGGTGAATATGTTTTGTATTGGATGCAAATCAATCGCCGGTTTCATTATAATTTCGCACTCGAATATGCAATCAGTTGGGCAAATAAGTTAAACAAGCCACTTCTGATTTTTGAAGCTTTTTCTTGTGATTATCCGTGGGCTACCGACCGGACACACACGTTTATGATGCAGGGGATGAAGGAACATTTAGATACCATCGATAGACGTTCTGTAAATTATCTGCCATTTGTGGAAAAGGAACCGGGTCAATATGATCAGCTTCTAATGAAGCTATCTGAGAAAGCAGCCTATTTGGTCACCGATGAATATCCCGTATTTATCATGAGAATGAGAAATGAGACGTATCCGGAAAAGCTCGATATCCCATATACTTCCATTGACAGCAACGGCCTGATCCCTCTTGGCCTGACAGAGAAAGATCCCTATAGCGCCTATCTGTTTCGAAAAATCATGCAGAAAAACTTTATAGAGGCATATACAACCCCCCCCAAAGAAGATCCATTGGATGAGCTGAAAAACAGGTCCCATATTGATTTTCCTGCAACTCTTTTCCGGGATTTGCCGGATGCTGAATCTTCCTTGAATGATATTGAAGGATTCATCTCAGAACTACCACTGAACCATCACGTGAAACCGATCAATTGGCATGGAGGTAGAAGCGCTGCCCTTAAGATGTTGGATCATTTTTTAGAAACCGGTTTAATGCAGTACAGTGAAAAGAGGAATGATCCTGACGAGAAAAAAACCAGTCAATTGAGTGCCTGGCTCCATTTTGGGAGAATATCGGAGTATGAAATTGTGAAAGCCGTTCTTGAGAATCAGCCGGATGGCTGGGATTTAGATAAGGTTTCATATAATAATGGATCGAGAGAAGGTTTCTTTAATGGGGATCCGAGTATTGATGCTTTTCTGGATGAAGTAATTACGTGGCGAGAAGTGGGATTCCATTTTGCACACCACAGGGACGATTATGACCAGTTAAATAGTCTGCCGGACTGGGCACTTCAAACCATAAACGATCACAGGGAGGATCCAAGGGAGTGGACATACTCCTATGAAGAACTGGCTCAATCAAAAACTCACAATGACGTATGGAATGCTGCTCAGACCCAATTACGTGAGGAGGGAATGATTCATAATTATCTGAGAATGTTATGGGGAAAGAAGGTGATTGAATGGACAAAAGATCCCGAAACAGCACTTCAGTATTTGATAGACCTGAATAATACGTATGCGATTGACGGACGTGATCCAAACAGCTATTCCGGTATATTTTGGTGTTTTGGCCGGTTTGACAGGGCATGGCAAGAGCGGCAAATCTTTGGGAAATTACGATATATGACCACCGAAAGTGCACAAAAGAAGGTAAAAATGAAGGAGTATCTGAATACATACGGACGTCAAAAATCACTTCTTTGATTTATAATTTTAATATCAACTCTGATACCAATCTTGTAAAATCCATTTTTTTTGATTCGGCAGCTTCTTCTACGTCTGAATGATCGAGTTTTCCTTTTTGCAAACCGGCTGCCATGTTCGTAATCAATGAAATAGCTGCTGCCGGTATCTGTAGTTTTGAAGCTTCCATGAGTTCCGGTGCAGTACTCATTCCTACAACATCTGCGCCCAAAATCTGAAATGCACGAATCTCAGCCTTGGTTTCGTAATTTGGACCTTTTACATAGAGATATGAGCCTCGTTGAATCTCTAATCCGATGCCCGCCGCAATTTTACGCACCTTATCTGCAATAGGGTATAGATTGGTTCGATAGGTTTCGGATGCTGACGCCGAAAGAATGTGGAATGGCCTGACCAGATCATCAATCACCATCAAATCTCCAACATTAAACCGGGGATTGATCGCACCGGCTGCATTGGATAGGATCAGTTTTTTGGCCTTTAAATGATGAGCAAGTTGTACCGGTAGAACAGTCGTGGAGAAAGGGTGTCCTTCGTAGTGATGAAACCGGCCTGAAAAAGCGATGATATTTTTACCGGCTATCGTACCGGTAATCAGTTTGCCCGAATGACCTTGCACCGTTGTTTGAGGGAAATCCGGTATGTTTGAATAGGGTATGGTTAATGGGCTTTTAATTTTTTCAGCAAAACCTCCTAATCCGGATCCTAAAATAATAACAGCTTCCGGTTCCATGGGAAACCCCTGATCAGCCAGGAATGAACGAATGGATATGAGTTTTTCCCTAATAGAGCTCATAAATTTTCAATTTTATACCCATTCTTACCGTTACCCATCGATTCGGTTAAGTTAAATAGGGGATGATCCGTTTCATGGTATGCCATGATCGTGTATTTCTCTATGCACGCTTTTCTTTTCAATTCGTTTCGCATTTCCATACTTTTTTTGGGCTCGAAATCGAATTTAGCTTCAAAGTTTTTATTGATTGCTATACGCCTGCCGATCACATCACCGGCCATTATAAACCGGGAATCACCATGATTATATGTCAATACTTGATGAAATTCAGTATGTCCGCCTATTTTTTTGACTTTAACCTGTGGGATGGGATTGGATTCCTCAGCAGGCAGAAATGTTAAATCTGCAAAACTCTCTAAATAGTGAATGAAGTCCTGATTCTCTTCGGGTTGTTTATGAAGGTATTTATTCAATTTTTTCCAGCCTCCTTTTGACACATATATTCTGGCATTTGGGAATGTAAGATCCCAGTATCCGTCTTTTCTGTTTGCCAATCCCGAAAAATGATCAAAATGGAGATGACTGATAAAGATATCTGTAACATCCAGTTCTGATACATTCTGTTTTTCCAGGTTATTCAATATCGTATCGATGGATGAGCCTTCACTGAGAAGATCACCCATTCCGGCATCAAAAAGAATGGTATGAGTATCATCTTTGATTAGAAATGGATTGATTGACAGCTTGAGTTCGCCTTTATGGGGCGGGTCATTACGGTTTATTTTTTTGAAAAGTTTATCAATACCCACCGAATAGGTTCCTTCATAAAGTGGGGTTACGTTTATACTACTCATAATTCATTAATGGTCAGAATAGATTACTGTGGAAATGACAGTCGGAAATCCTATCTTTTCCGGTTTTCAAATTTTTCATATGCATCGATGATATCACGAACCAATTTGTGACGAACTACATCTCTCTGATCCAGATAAACAAATGAGATCCCCTCAATTTTTTGCAGGATATTCTGAATGGAGATTAAACCCGATTCTTGCTTTTTAGGCAGATCAGTCTGAGTGATATCTCCGGTGATAATTGCGCAACTGTTAAATCCGATTCTGGTCAGAAACATCTTCATCTGAATGTTGGTCGCATTTTGGGCTTCATCCAATATCACAAATGCATTGTTCAGAGTTCTACCTCTCATATATGCGAGAGGGGCAATCTCAATGATATTTTTTGTGAGATAATATTCCAATTTATCAAACTCAATCATCTCTTCCAGAGCGTCATAAAGAGGGCGGAGGTACGGGTCAATTTTCTCTTTCAAGTCACCCGGCAGAAATCCCAGATTTTCACCTGCCTCCACAGCCGGCCGGGCAAGAATAATTTTTTTAACTTTCCTTTCTTTCAAAGCTTTTACAGCAAGGGCGACCGAGGTGTATGTTTTACCGGTACCTGCCGGCCCTATTGCAAAAAGGATATCGTTAGATTGAGAAGCTTTTACCAGATTCCTTTGTCCGGGGGTTTTGGCAGATACAGCTTCTCCGGCGTGAGTATGCAATATAATATCACCGGTATTCGTCTGAAAAGGCACACCGCTATCACCGGATGAACCGGATTCTGTCTTGTTGGCCAACGCAAGAAGTGTTGTGATATCCCCTTTTTCGATCTGCTTATTTCGCCGGGCTACCTGAATCATCTCCTTCAGTATATCTTTGATGAGATCCACTTCAAACTGAGGTCCTAAGACTTTAATCCTGTTACCGCGTGCAGTGATTTTGGTGGATGGGAAAGCTCTGTCGAGTTGATTGAGATGTTCATCACTGAAACCAAGAAAAACAACGGGTTCAATATCTTCGATAAAGAACGTCTCTTCTGTTAATTGTTGTGAAGTTTCGATATCTATAATGCTTTATTATTTTTCTAAAAATATAGTTGTCTGTTGTAATGACAACAATTTAACCAACCATTGCGTGCCCTGCTTCAGCTTTCTTTTTCAGCTCATGTATTCTGGATGCAATGTCGTTCGACTTAAAAACACTGCTTCCGGCAACCAGCACCTCTGTTCCGCAGGCTGCCAGTTTTTCTATATTTTTGAGCCCTACACCACCATCAATCTCAATCAGGTAATTATAATTTTCTTCGGTTTTGATCTTATAAAGTTGTTCAATTTTTTGATAGCTGGATTCGATAAATGCCTGCCCTCCAAAACCGGGGTTCACGCTCATTACAAGAACCAAATCCACACTCGGCAGGATGGGTCTCAGTAAATCAACAGATGTTGCCGGATTGATAACCACACCTGTCATACATCCGTGTTGACTTATATTCTGAATAGTACGATGTAGATGTGGACACGCCTCATAATGTACGGATATCAGATCCGCACCTGCATCAACGAAATCTTCGACATAATTATCGGGATTTTCAATCATTAAATGAACATCCAAAAATACATCAGGGGCAATTTTACGCACAGTTTCAACGATTGATGGTCCATAACTGATGTTAGGTACAAAATGGCCATCCATGATGTCACAATGAATCCATTGAATATCAGCAATGAGACATTCATCGATTTGATCACCCAGTTTCGAAAAATCAGCGGCCAAAATGGATGGTGCTAAAATCGGAAGGTCAACGTTCATTGTCATCTTCGTTTTGATTATCGTTGTTTTGTTGTTTCGTTGCTGTAGTATCGTCAATTATTGCACCTGTTTCAATCTCTTCCCTTGCATCAAACCTTTCTGATACAACTAATAGAAGGGTTTCTCCTTCCGTAAGTTCAGTTTCATTGGGTGTAATGGAAATAACTGTATTGGGTGTAAACTCTTTACTGGGTTGATATCTTATTTCACCCACTCTGAGTCCGGCCCGGGTGATGGTTTGTTGCGCATCGGTAAGCCTCAATCCGATGACATCCGGAACGGTAATCATTCGTGAACCAAGTCCGTCACTGACGACCAAATTCACAACGGTACCGCGTGCAACAGTATCTTCGGCAGCAACGGTTTGTCTCAAAATTGTATTCCTGAATCTTGATGATTCATAACTTCTTGTGCCAACTACCAAACCGTGATTTTCCAACTGGATTTCAGCATTTCTAAGCGACATATTCACCACATTCGGTACAACGGTTTGAGGTGTTACTGCTGTGTTTACGGTAAGGTAGATTTTCCGATTCGGTTTGACGATCTGTTTTGGTGCAGGTGACTGGTCGATGATGTAATTGGCCGGATAGACTGAATTTGCACGGCGATCCAGAATTTCATGACGTAATCCGATCTTTTCCAGTTTTGACTCTGCTTCTTCCAGCGAAATTTTTGTGACATCCGGGACGGTAACCCCTTCGTTGAAGTTGGTATAATAGGGCATCACCAACTGATCCATAATGAGTGCAAAAGTGATACCTGCCAACAGAATGGATCCCAAAATTTTGTATAGAGTTTTATTAAGTAGCAGTGCTTTAAATGAGTCCATCAATAAATTCAGGGTGTATTTAAGATTAAAAACTGTATGTAATCACCAACTGTTCACCGGGTATAAGGGTTGAAGTCGCATTTATCCGATTTTGTTTCAAAGATATTGTAAAATAGGCATCAAATGCCGAAATAAAATGGTTTGCAATCAATAAATGTGTAAAGGTTCTGCTTCTTCTGAAATCACTGTTAAATTGCTTTGAGAGTACCCCTCCATGAAAAAAGAATGGACTTGCATATACTCCATTCCGATCAATAAAATAGCGTTGTTGAAAGGACCCGTTAGTATGGCCGAGTTGATCATGATAATCGTGGTAATCTCGCCATCCGGCCTGATATTGATAATATTTTGAGATCAGTTCATAATATTGTTGTGAACCATACCTGGGCATGAGATGCGAAAAATGTAATGCGTTCAATTGATCCGTTGTAAAATAAGGGGTGTGTTTTTCTACATTTCTCAGGATTGTGATATCTATTTGATTCCACTCTTTGGATGGATCAAATGTGGGTTCCATACCCTCAAGCATCGATCGTAATTGCGCAAGGTAGGGATTTGAGATAGAGTGGATATCATGATAATTAACCAGCCATTCGGCATAGCGAACAACACTCCAATTGTCATCTGCAAATCGTTCATATCGTTTTTCACCATTGATTCCACGATTTCTATAATCAACTATCATGTAAATTGAAATAGCCTCTAATGCCATATACAGTCCCGCTCTGAACCAGTTTCGATTGGCAATTTGTGCCGAGCCCGGAATGACTGCTGAACTGACAAAACCGACTCCGGGTTTATCAAAAAAACGTTGAGCGTTATCGGTATTGTTTTTTTCTGAATCGGTAGTATATGAATGTCTCAGTAAAACAGGTGTTATCAGGGAATAGGTGTGACTTTCGACTACCGACTCTAAAGGGTCGTCACTCCATTCAGAATTTACATAATCACTTTGCGGATAGAGTATCTGAGGGGACAAAAATGCCAAAAGTATGATGAAAAAAAATCTCATTACAGATCAAAATCGAATGTTAATCCAAGGTAAAAGAGGAATTCTCTTCCATAATCTACACGATTATTTCCGGATGTAGTTATAAATTGTGAGGGTAAGGTAACGCTATAACGGTTCAGCCCATATGTAGAGTTGATGAAAAACTTCATTGGGAATAAGTAATAACTGTTAAAGGCTAACCGTATTTCAGATCCGACACCCGTTTTGAGCTTATTGTCGATACCCAGAGGCCCACCCCAGCCATTACCCGCCTCAAAGAAAAGGTGAGCATAAACTTTGTCAAATGTGGCTGAGTGGAATTGCTTATTCAAACCGTTATAAATTGGGAACAGAAATGATGCTCTGGAAAAATAGGTAAGCTGACCACCCATTGCAAAATAGGGATAGGATCTCATGCCATCTAACCCCCCAATGTAATCGAGATAAAAATAGTCATCCGGTTTGTTCAAATACGAGAAGAATCTTGATGTGATCAAAATGTTACTGCTGCCTGAAACCTTAAAACCCGTCCTGTTTTTAAGTTCGATGGAGTGATTCAAATCTTTTGAATAGACAGGAGAGAGCAGCCCGTCATTTACCTCAAATTCCTGAAGCAGACGACCGGGTTCAAAACGATAAGTGAGAGAAGACCGGCTTCCTCTGGGGGCAATATCAACATGGCGATCGGGCAGGGTAAGATCCGTGATGTATGACAGTGAAAAACGGCTTCCTTTATAATATTCTGAGTTACTTCCCGGAATCAACTGTTGAAATTCCTCCGAATAGAAATTTTCAATTGCAACACTATAAGGGGAGTATGACGCCCCCAGCTCAAGTAAGCTCCATCGGTTCAATTTGCTTCGAAGGAAGAGATTTGCCTCCCACATGGAGTATCGGATATCGATCGACTTGTCAATAGGCAGACAGGATGTACATTGAAACTCCTCTATTGACAATCCATCTTTTACATTGCGTTTTAAATTGAAGATTTCAATTGAGATCGTTGGAGACCATCCTTTTTTGATAAATGGGATTCCCTGATAATCAGCTATGAAAAAGAGATCACGGTCGAGTTTGTTTATGCGGGAGGGTGAGATCCATCCACTCAGACTCTCCGATTCAACTGAACCCAAGCCAAACAGCGCACCGGCAAACAGGTTTAGCCTTTCGGTTACATCACGTGAAGAGAAGGTAGCCCCAATTTTCAGATCTCGCCACAAATTTTCACCAAGTTTCCCGATATGGCCACTTTTGAGTAATTCAGAGTTACTGCCTCTTAATTTTGTGTAATTATCAAAACGGATAACCGGAAGTATACTCAGGCCTGTTGAAGTTTCTGTATAGGGTCTCCAAATTTTATTTTTACCGTCAATATTGATTTCAGTAGCTTCGGTTTGCTCCCATTCCGAAAAGGGCAGAGGTCCAATCTGATAAGCAAATGGATCGTTTTCAATTAAATCGTGGTAATATTTGAACTCGTTATTTAAATAATCGGCCCAATCGGATGATGAATTCTGTTTAAATCCGTCACGTTCAAGACCCAGTTGAGCAAGTTTGTATCCATCCCATTTATATTCCGAAAAAAAGAGTGTATCACCATGCATAAATGGCATGAATGCGCCACCTAAAACATCGGTAATCTGTTCGATATATTGTGTTTGAATGTGATATCGATAGATATTAAAAATCCCACTGATGTCAGATGAAAAATAGAGAGATTGAGTTTGTGTGGGTATTTGTTCCGGGATCATTGGATCACGAAAATCTACATAAGGAGAGGATAATACATAGTTTAATTCATTTGTATGGATGTTGAACCGTGCAATATCCCTTTTCCCCGTTGTAGCGATCGAAAAATAGATCGAATTTCCATCAGGTGCCCAAATGGGTGTATATAGTGTTTCAGAATTTTTGAATTGAGTAATAGGAGAAATGACCCCTGAGTCGATATCAACGATAACCAGATTCTGAGTTCCGTCTATTAGTTGAACGGCGACAAGTAGCTGTTCAAACGGATGCCAGTCAGGATCTTGAATACGGGCGCTATGTGTCAATCTGATTTTTGAATCTTCATGCGGATCGTATATGTATAGATCTTGATAGATTTCGCCGTATCGGTTTTTATCAGCCCGGCTGTATGCGATGGATGTTCCATCCGGAGAAAATGAGAAGCGATTGCTGATATACTCAAGTGATATGTTGGATTCAAATCCGTGGTTTAATTGATAATTCTGAATTTTGTCAAAAGCAAACACTCCTTGATGTGTGTCCAGAATAATGTCATTGATTTCATCATCATCATCATCATCATCATCTTCATACTTAATAATCAATGATGTTCGTGAATAGTCCCGATTCTGATTGGATATAAATGCAAATGTACCACTTATCGGATGTTTTTGAGGGTAAAAATTCAAAAAACCTTCGTTTCTAATCAGATTAGATTGAGTTGAATTGATCTTATTTGCAATGGTTTGATACTCATTTTTTCTCTTTTCTATCCATTCGGAATAGAGTTTGTTTGCATCTATACCGGTTACCTTTTTGATGACAGAATCAAAATTGCTTAGCCCTGAAGATGCCGATTCATTTGAAAGATCCCTTAGTATTTGATCTCCAAATCGATCCGTTAAATAGAGCACAAAATTGTACCCCTGATTGTACACCAGTTCTCTTTCAAGACTATTTTTGGAGTTGAAATGATTCATTTCATAAAGTGATAACTGGGAATCAGTTAAAATTCGTGTCCTGAGTATCATATCCCTGTGACTGTCCCAAAAATCGTTCTGAAGAGGCCTGCTCTGATATTGAGCACTCCCTTCAGCAAACCATGCCGGAATGCTTACAGAGGCAATTGGATAAGTAATGAGAGCATTTGGGAAACCGTACAGCACATCAGGCCTTCGGATATCTTCGTAAGAGAGCCATTGGAAATAGATCGCCGGTATTCGCTGAGTTCTTTTCATGGATGATCCAAGTTGAACAATGTGAATAAACTCATGGGTGATCACATTTCTGAGCCAGTGGTGTGTACCACGAAAAGGAGTATCCATGGCAGGTACCCAAATCTCTATTTTATCATCAAAAAAGAATGCAGCTCCATTCGAATAATCCTCTCTGTCACGCAAGACAATACTCACTTTTTTTGCTGGTTCATAACCATAAAATCCGGTGATTGTGCTGTAGATATCATCCGCAATTGCGATAGTAAATTGAGCTGATTGGCTGTTCCCATGTTGATAGTGAACTAAAAAATGCTCTCCTTCAATCGTGAACCAGGGCAGATGATGATGAGGGTATTCATAATTTGCAGGATTCACCTGGCCGGTTACGGCTGAGTGTAGGGTTAGGACGAATACCAGGATTCCTGTCAGAATCTTACAATAATATCGATATTTTTGGATTCTTTTCAATTAGCGGACAATAGCAATTTTTACAATTTTTCTTTCCCGGTTGAAGCCATCAGATGCCTCAATCATGGCAAAATAGGCTCCACTTGGCCAGTCGGAAGTATCCAATCGTATCTCTTCAGCCAATCCACCCCGTGCCTCAACGGTATGGTCATAGATCAATCGACCGCTTATCGTTGTTATCTTGATTCGTAACTGAGCCTTTGAACTTGTTTGATATCTGATAAAGGTTTCATTCCTGGCAGGATTTGGCCAGTTATACGTCTCTTCACGATTTAAAAAATCAATATGAAAATCCGGTGTTTGTTCATTTGAGATGTAACCACTTACTTTATTGTTAAAGCCGGAACCATAACCGGATGCCCATAGAATATTCTGCATCTCAGAGAATTCCCAAACCTTCAGATCGCCATCATGACTTAAGGCAATCAGATATCTGTCAAACAACAACGGATGAATCGGTTTATCTGATATAGAATTTACACCTCCTATGTTGAGAGGAAACCCTTCGACAATATTTGCATTTTGATTGTATGCAAGAATTGATACTGAGTATTGATCTTGATAAAGGATCAATACTTCAGAAGAACCATCTCCATTTAAGTCAGCTATGAGAGGTGTACCCATAAATTGAGTACCGGCAGGAGGTGTGACCGGAAAATTTTGAAGCAGTGCACCATAAATATTTTTTGCAATCAATTGGCCCGAAATTTGGTCGATATATAGTAAATCGGGGGATCCGTCTTCATTATAATCGGCAATAGCAGGCCAGCCAATGAAATCTGAATCCACAATTTGATGGCTGTTTTGGAAGAGGTCATCAGAACTGTATAGTGTGATTGAACCATCTGTCAGAATATAGGAGATGATTCTATCCTGATTAAATTGTATTAAACCTGTATACAGGCGCTGGAAAGGTGATTTTTTTGGCGGAAGAGAGTGGACTTGTTCACCCCCGGGGTATTCTATGATCAATCGGTTCTGTTCAATTCTGGATTGAAAACCATTGATTTGTTCCGAATATTGTACTGAAACATTCCCTTCAATGACCAACTGATTCTTCGTGTCAACTTGCTGATTTGAACCATCCAATTCGATAATAGAGGGAATAGTATTGCTGATTAAACCACTGTTTGGGGTCAAATGATAGGATTGGCTCTCCGAGACCATCTGATTTGTGTACTCAAAAACAGTAAGGATCAGTTTATCGTCATTTCCGGCTGACAATGGTTGACCGGCAACTGCGAATTCTGAAAGTGAGAAACCGGTCAGCGGTTGCTGAGGGGAATCTACCGGATTTACGGCTCCTATAATGGTTTTTTGTTCAAGGTCATAGAGATGGAAACCATTTATTCCGGGTAATAGAATCAAAGTTTCTTGTGTCGTATGTAGTGGTGTAATAGCAAGAGGATAACGGCGCCAGTAGGGGTCTGTACCGGGAATATGAGTGATCAAATCTTCAATGAATGGACTTGCTGCCAATGTGTAAAGATCTTTATATGGGGCAGCATGTTTAATGCGGAATGAGGCAACTGGCAGATTATTTGAGAAATCATACAATTCAAAATGAGATGCAGCTCCGGAATGGCTATTGTTGTCAGGAGTAGTATCCGGCCCAAATCTGTTTTGATAAAGTGAGAGTGTATCCGACTGAAT
>JBBDJK010000128.1:0-2738 GCA_040879905.1 Balneolaceae bacterium
AAAAAAAGCTGCTTGACTCACATCAAGCAGCTTTTCTGTTTCACTATCTATATAAATACCATCTATTCAGGATTCAGAACATTATCAATTCTTTCCTCTAAATCTGAAAGATGAATACGGGTCGCACGATCTGTTGAGTTGCTATTTCTTACATCTGTAAGAAGTGTCACCAGTTGTTCACGAACCATCGGACGAATATCGGACTGACTTACATTTACAGAAGTCATACCCAGAAATTGTCTGAATTGAGCTGAAACAGAAGGCAACTCTTCCGTCATGAGATACTCCATACGTTCGATATAAGCTCTTTGTAAATTTCGCTCGTAAACTGAGAGTGAGCTGTTTCTGCCCAGATTACTAAAAAGTGTACCTCTAAGTTCGTCCAAAAACTCAAATGGAGAGTAGGTGTCAACACCCCGATACTGGTACTCAATTAATCTTGCGATTCTGGATGGATCCAGAACACTATTCAGAACATTGACCTGTCGAGACCTGTAGTCGTCAACAAAATCGGCCTGGTTAATGCGACTCAATATCTCGTCATTTTTAATCCAGTCAGGATCACTGAATGCATGTTCTGCCAGAAATTCCATTGCTTCTCGTTGCCGGGTTGCTTCAACCGGCTCATAGACGGCTCCTTCCTGGTCAAAGGTCTTATCTGTTTCATAAACGCCTCCAATATACGGTGTTACATGGCCCATATATCGATTCCACTGCCCAAGGATCTGGCCGTATAATTCAGACAACTCTGTAAACTCTTCACCTTCACTTCCAATCCAGTCTATCAGATTTTCAGTGATCGCTTTCAGGTTATTAATGCCATAAGTACTGGCCTTCATTGCATCATCTCCCAAGTCTTCACGATTGGATCGCGGATCAACTGGATTGGATGTCTGACTGCCATAGAAGTAGCGGTGATCATCAGCACGTTCGGTAGTCCATTCGTGCAGAATCTCTTCTTGTTCTTCAATCGGCATATCACCAAACCATGTGTAGCCCCATTTGACAGCCCATTTATCATATTCTCCGACTCTCGGGAAAAAGTTTGTAACACCATCGCCCGGTTGTGCGATATAGTTGAAGCGTGCATAATCCATAATAGCCGGTGCGGTACCGTGATCTGCAGTATAGGTTGGTGAACGAAGAGAATCTACAGGAGTTGCATAGCTGGAACCAAAGTTGTGTGGTAATCCAAGCGTGTGGCCAACTTCATGGGCCGCTACAAAACGGATCAGCTCGCCCATCACATCGTCTTCAAATTGTGTAGCACGGGCTTCCGGATTTGCAGCAGAGGTTTGAATAAAGTACCAATTCCTGAGTAGTCGCATCACATTGTGATACCATCCGATGGCAGAGGTCATGATTTGACCTGAGCGTGGATCGTGAACATGTGGGCCGAATGCATTCTGTATAGGGGATGCAAAGTACCGGATACTTGGGTATCGGATATCTTCCAGGCTAAAATCAGGATCTTCCTCCGGTGTGGGTGCCATTTTCCCATAAATCGCATTTTTAAATCCGGCAGCTTCAAACGCAACCTGCCAGTCATCCACACCCTGAATCAACCATTCTCTCCACTCTTTCGGAGTAGCGGGATCAATATGGAATACAATTGGATTTACGGGTTCAACAAGCTCACCTCTCAAATATGCTTCAGGATCTTTTGGAACAAGTTTCCATCGTGTTACATGAGAAACCGGTTTTGCCCGGTGCTCTTCAGTACCGTAGTCAACCTGATTTGCTGAAAAATATCCTACGCGCGCATCCGGTTTTCTTGATTCCATCGGTTTTTTAGGCATCAGAATCATACTGTGATTCAGTTCCATTGAGATCGTATTGGTATCTGAATTGGATGGAGGATTTTGTGCTTCATAAGTAACCAAATGTCTGGCTTCAACATTTTCAGGAAAACTGCGAATATGTTCAATAAATGTTCTGTTGCCATCCAATCTTCGTACCTGATACTGTGTTCTGAAACGTTGTGGGATTCCGATTGCGGGGACATCACTCGTAAAGAAATCTGTGACTTCGATAACAGATCCGGTTGTATCAGCGCTGTACGCTTCGATATCAAAGGAGGCGATGATGGGTTCAAAATTGGAATTACGTACAGCTTCAAAAACGGGAAGAGAGTCGCTGGCTGTATTGCTGAATGAAACTCTTCGAAGCAGGATTTTTTTATCCCTTTTCTCCCACCGAAGTACCTGATTATTGTTTCTCATCCCACCATAGAGAATTCCATCAGCAGTTCTTGCTATTCGGGATACCATCAACATCTCGCGGCCGAGCAGTGTATCCGGAATTTCATAGTAAAAATTTGAATCGTCCTTGTATACATTAAAAAGACCTTCATCTTTATCAAAATCATCCTTGATGATCTCTGAAAAAGCTTTGATCTCATTGTCGCCATTTTGTTGGCCCGTTCGGGAGCGTTCTGATGAAGTCGAATCGGATTGGTCCGATACAGCTTCACTGCTTCTGCAACCCAAAATAAGAGTTGAAGACAGTAGTAGGATAGATAGTAGTTTGAGCAAATTTGTCATTATTTAAGTATCGATTAGTTATGGATAGTCTTGATGGTGTTACAATAGAGGTTGTAAAGAAAAGCATTTTATATGTAAAAAATTGGAAAAATAATGCTGTATAGAATTATTTTTTTAATCAAAAAAGGGCTTAATTGGTGATGTAACTTATTGTTATACAACAGATAAAGAATAAGCTCATTGATTGAAGTAAAT
>JBBDJK010000129.1:0-2729 GCA_040879905.1 Balneolaceae bacterium
ATTGTGATTGGCCAAGCTTGTGAATTTGATTACTCCGGCACTCAAGCGTGCCGCTCTCTGAAAGAGGAAGGATATAAAGTGGTTCTCATTAATTCGAATCCGGCTACGATCATGACGGATCCGATGATGGCCGATAAAATATATCTGAAACCACTCACAACTGACTCCATAAAAGAGATTGTAGAAACTGAAAAACCGGATGCAGTGTTACCGACTATGGGTGGCCAAACGGCCCTAAATCTTGCTCGTGACTTACAGCATGAGGGTTATTGGTCCAAAATGGGTGTTAAGATCATCGGTGTGAATATGAATGCCGTTGATATCACCGAAGACCGGCAGCTTTTCAGGGATTTGATGGAGCGTATCGGAATAGAGCAGTTACGAAGCCGTACAGCGAATTCACTTCTCGATGCAAAAGAGATCGTTGAAGAACTGGGTGGTTTACCGATTGTGATCCGTCCATCCTTTACACTGGGTGGCACCGGAGGCGGTATCGTATGGAATGAAGATGAGCTTGAACGAAAAGTATTGCGCGGACTGGAATTAAGTCCCGTACACCAGGTTCTGATTGAACAGAGTATATTCGGTTGGAAAGAGTTTGAATTGGAACTTTTACGTGATGATAACAACAATGTGGTCATTGTCTGTCCCATTGAAAATCTCGATCCGATGGGGGTTCACACCGGCGACTCGGTTACCGTTGCGCCCACACAGACATTAACAGACAAGCAGTATCAGATTATGCGTGATGCTGCTATCCGAATGATGCGATCGATCGGTGAATTTGCCGGTGGTTGTAATGTGCAATTTGCCATAGAACCGGGAACCGATCGGCTTGTGGCCATCGAAATCAACCCCAGGGTGAGCCGCTCATCGGCTTTAGCTTCTAAAGCAACCGGTTATCCGATTGCGAAAATAGCCACAAAACTGGCTGTCGGTTACACGTTGGATGAACTGCCCAACCCAATAACACAAGTATCATCAGCCTGTTTTGAACCTTCCATCGATTACGTAGTCGTCAAAATACCTCGTTTCAACTTTGATAAATTTAGCGGTGTGGATGAAGAACTGACCACTCAGATGAAAGCGGTTGGTGAGGTGATGTCGATCGGAAGGACCTTTCCTGAAGCGTTAAACAAAGCGTGGCAGTCTCTGGAAATAGGAAGAAGCGGTTTGGGGGCCGATGGGTATAGTGAACCTGATCGGAAAACGGTCAGAGAACGACTTTTAAAACCCTATTGGGACCGTACTCTGCAAATCAGAAATGCCTTTAAGTTCGGTACATCCGTAGAAGAACTCGCAGACATTACCAAAGTAGACCCCTGGTTTTTACAGCAGATACGATATATGGTGAGCCTGGAAAACAAAATCGAAGGCCTGTCATTAAATACAATCACAAAGGAAGATCTTTACGAAGTAAAACGCGCCGGTTTTTCGGATGTCCAGATAGCGTGGTTACTCAGTAAGAGCGGTGATAAGATCACCGAACAGGTGGTTCGAGATAAAAGACTCTCCATGGGACTCAAGCCGAGTTTCAAGTTGGTGGATACATGTGCCGCTGAGTTTCCCGCAGAAACTCCATACTACTACTCCACTTACGAAGATGAGAACGAGAGCGAGGTTAGTGACCGTAAAAAAGTGATGATCCTGGG
Organism: Balneolaceae bacterium; assembly: GCA_040879905.1. Taxonomy (GTDB): domain Bacteria; phylum Bacteroidota; class Rhodothermia; order Balneolales; family Balneolaceae; genus Rhodohalobacter. The sequence continues at coordinate 1,653 of JBBDJK010000129.1, forward strand.
TAGCGGGCCAAATCGTATCGGACAAGGAATAGAATTCGATTACTCATGTGTTCATGCGGTAATCGCTGCACAGGAGATGGGCTATGAAGCGATTATGGTGAATTGTAACCCGGAAACCGTCTCTACTGATTTTGACATTGCCGACAAACTCTACTTTGAACCTGTCTTTTGGGAGAGGGTATTGGATATCTTTGAACATGAAAAACCGGAAGGTGTGATTCTTCAGGTAGGTGGCCAAACCGCTCTTAAATTAGGTAAACGATTTGTAGCATCCGGTATCAAAATCTTTGGTACCGAATTTGAAAAAATCGATTTTGCAGAGGATCGTGGTGAATTTTCAAAATTTCTGAAGCGGCTGCATATACCTTTTCCGGAGTATGGAACCGCCAGAAATGGAGATGATGCCATTGCCATAGCCGACAGAATCGGATACCCTGTATTGATCCGCCCCAGTTATGTTTTGGGTGGACAGGGGATGAGAATTGCCGTCCGGGAAGATGAATTGAGACGATATGTAGAACAAATCCTTAAAACCCATCCTGAAAACGACTTTCTGATTGATAAATACCTCGATAAAGCGATAGAAGTGGACGTTGACTCTGTGTTTGACGGCGAGCAACTTCATATAGCGGGTATCATGCAACATATAGAACCGGCCGGTGTACATTCCGGTGATTCAACAGCCGTCCTGCCTCCATACTCTCTGAGTAAATTGGTGATCGAAACGATAGAAGAGTATCAGCACAAGATAGCAAAAGAGATGGGAATTATCGGATTTCTGAACGTTCAGTATGCCGTTAAAAATGAAGAAGTATTTATACTGGAAGCGAATCCACGCTCAACACGTACGATCCCTTTCCTTGCCAAAGCGACTCAGCGGCCGGAGGCCAAAATCGGTGTAAAAGTGATTTTAGGTGCTAAACTGAAAGAGTTTGATCTGGAATCAAAACTGAAGAACTGGGCAGTCAAAGAGCCGGTATTTCCATTTGATAAATTTCCGGAAGTGAAAAAAGAGCTGGGGCCGGAGATGAAATCAACCGGTGAAAGTATCTACTTCATGGAAAATTTCAATGATGA
>JBBDJK010000130.1:0-15637 GCA_040879905.1 Balneolaceae bacterium
GAGTAGTATCCGGCCCAAATCTGTTTTGATAAAGTGAGAGTGTATCCGACTGAATGATAACCGAAGCGTTGTTATCAGCCCACCAAAAATCGAAGGCTGAACCATTGATTTCATTCCGGAAAAAACCTGTTGAAACGGGCCTGCCAATATCTTGTGCACCATCCGCCTCTTTTAACTCGACTCCCCTGTGATTGGGATTATTGTTGACACCCTCACGACCGATCTTATTCCTTATTACAGACTCATCAACATGCCAGATCAGGATGCCGCCATTCAGATTGAGATCGGATGATATTCCATCAGAAGATGAATGTGTAGCTCCCCCGGGTAGTGAAAAATCGAAATGACTTACATCTACGATGACACCGGGTTCGAGCAGTTCATCAAATCCTGTTTGCTGAGTAACAAAATCGACATCTTGATTTGTAAAATGTTGATTTATAAAGGAACCATCCGGACGTCTGATAGTAAGGGTAATTCCATCACCTGAAGGATCTCTGTGCCGGTTCTCAATCAAAAAATATTCACTTTGAGAGATGGACACTTTAGCTATACTTCTCTCATCTCTTTTCGAAACTTCCGGAAGTTGAATCGGGTCTATCTGATCAGTATTTATTTTGAACGGTTCAGACCAGCCCATATAGAGTTTTTCCCAGGCAGATGGCTCAGGAGGAAATAGCCCGTTATATGAAAACACTCCGGCACCATCCATGAGTCCAAATTGTCCGATACCAGATTCTCCTGTCTCTGTGTTGAACAGATCCGGTAGCCCAATTCTTCGACCAATTTGAGCATTTAGTAAGCCATTAATTGATATAGGTAAAACAAAACGATTACCGGATACATCCTCACCTGATCTGTTCAAAGTTCTGGGTAAGATGATTGTGTGATCTACGAGTAAATTGCCATCATTCAATTCAAAACCGCTGAACGAGGGTTCATTCAGTAAAATTCTGAAAGCATTCTGGCTCAAATAAACAGATGGGATATCTTGAGGCGTTTTATCAAGTGAAGTACCTGTCAATTCAACATCCCGGCCTACACCGGCGTGGAAAATAATAAATACGGTGTTGCTGTTCAGAGATGGACTCCATTCAACATTCTGATCCGATCCTACCAAAGACCAAACCTCACTCGCTAATTCTGCCAGCGGAATTAACTCGGGGTTTTGACCAATTGGTGAATAATATTCCATTTTTTGGCTGAGTTGATAAATATTGGGAAGTACCTGATAATCGATCTTTAACTTATGATTGGATACTTTTTCAAAATAGTTTTTAGCAAACAAAAGATGAGCTTCAAAATAACCCTGATCATGCGGTAGTGCATCAACGTTGGTTCCCGGAGATATAAGATAGGGGATACTACCCTCATCAAAGGTACCATTACCTGATGTAAAGCGGTTAGAATCGGGTTGGAATTCTACCATTACGGCAATGATTTGTAATGAACCGGGTGGGTTAGGGTGTTTTACATCTTTCGAGTCAAACGAATCTGAGAACGATTGAATGGCAACAGCATGGATTGGCTGGGAATAGGAGAGGGTAAAAGCAATTGAAAATAAAAAAAGCAGTGGAAGAAAAGAGACCCCACTGCTTCTTGGAAATTCGGATATCATCCAAAAGGTATTATCTGAAATTGATGAGTAGGCTCAAGCGAATCGTATTGGCTAATGGATGATCCTCTTCAAGTGTGTATAAGTAACTGAAATCAACGCCAAAAATGTTATATCTGAGTCCTGCTCCAAGTGTGATAAATTCTCTGTTACCATTTTCGGGATTTTCGTAATAGTAACCTGTTCTTAGTGCAAAAAGATTATCATACCAGTACTCTAAACCGAATCCAAGCATCAATTGCTGTGCAAGGCTTACAGATACAGTTTCAGTTCCATTGAATCGTTCAAAGGAACCCCATGAATTATAAAGTGCTTCAAATGCACCCATTGATTCATATTCGGGACTATCAGGATCAGAGCTTGTTTGTTCATTACGAGCCATGATTTTTGAAATATCATTCGAGATTGTTATCGTATTCATCCCATTGGAATCCAGATCCATTTTATAAGCCCAGCCTGCTCGGAACATCGTTGGAAGAGGGTCTTTTTGGGCGTTATCGGTATACTGGATACCCGGTCCGATATTGGATACGTTGAAACCTGCATTAAAAGTGGCCCCTCTGCTACCAATACTAAATGGTTTTGATTTGTACAGTGCCGAAAGGTCCAATGCGACACTGGAACCCGGACTAATGTCTTGCCCGCTCACATTTCCATCAGCCAGTGAACTGTAAATGTATCTAAGGCCTGTTCCCAATGCAAACGTCTCTGAAAGTTTAAATCCGTATGATAAACCGGTTGAAATTTCAAAACTGTTAAATCTGCCAAGTTCAAGTCCGGTTTCATCCGTTCGGGTCTGTTCACCAAGATTCAGAAAGGTTAAGTGGCCGCCTATTGTACCAATTCCATCTATATAGTAAGTACCAACCAAGTAATCGTAAAACAGATCTGCATTAAATGCAGGCAGCCAATTGGCATGGGTCAGACTGACTTGATTCTGATTTTGAAATGCGAGTCCTGCAGGGTTCCAGAAGATGGCCGATGCATTATCAGCAATTGCTACACCGGTATTTCCCATCCCTGTTGAACGGGAATCGGGTTCAATCTGAAGAAAAGGGACGGATGTAATTCCCACCTGAGCATATGTCATACTCAACGGAAGAAGTAATATAACAAGTGAGATAAGATTAAATTTTTTCATAGTGACTAGTTCTTTCTTCTGAAAATCAATTATATGGTAATCCGACTTATAGATAACCTGTTAAGCATGAATTATATTGTAATACACTTCACTTATAATTATAACTGTAAAATCCCATCATCTCCGTTAAATGAAAAATTTTGGGGCTTTTAAATAACGATAAAGATTTAGTGTAAAACAGTAACGATTATATAAATAGATCCCATTTAAGTGATATGGTGAACATATATTGCAAGTTATGCAATCAGATTAATACGAACAAGTAAATCGTTGACAATGATACATTCACCCTTTAAAAAAGTCAAGTAAAACAGATAAGATTAAAGGATTCAAATATATCTTATAGGGTTTCAAGTACGATTGCAGAAGCACCCCCGCCACCATTGCAGATACCCGCACATCCAACCTTGCCACCCGAACGGATGAGTGCATGTAATAGAGTTACAATAATACGTGCACCGGAGCACCCAATTGGGTGGCCAATACTGACCGCACCTCCATGAATATTTACTTTATCCGGATCCAGTTCCAATAATTGATTATTTATCAGTGATACAACAGAAAAAGCTTCGTTAATTTCGAAAAGATCTACGTCATTTAGGTTTAAACCGGCCCTTTTGAGCGATCTTGGGATGGCATCGGCGGGTGCGGTTGTAAACCATTCGGGTGCTTTGGCGGCACTTGCATGACTTATGATTCGGGCCAGGGGTTTAAGCTTTAACTCCTTTGCTTTTTCTTCACTCATTAATAATAGTGCAGCAGCTCCATCATTGATACTGCTTGCATTGGCTGCAGTAATCGTGCCCTCACGATCAAAAACCGGTTTTAGAAGGGGTATTTTGTCAAAATTAACTTTTTCCAGCTCTTCATCCATCTCAACCATGGTGACATCACCCTTTCGGCTTTTCACTTTAATTGGGATCAGTTCATTTTTAAAAAAACCCTGTTTATGAGCGTCAATCGCTCGTTTGTACGATTCGATTGCAAAATTGTCTTGATCTTCTCTACTGATATTGCACTCTTTGGCACAGAGTTCCCCGGCATTACCCATATGATAGTCATTGTATACATCCCATAAACCATCCGTGATGATACCGTCAAGGGACTCCGTATGACCCAGTTTTGAACCAAATCTCTGTTTTTTTAAATAATATGGGACATTACTCATGCTTTCCATACCTCCTGCAACCATGATCTGATTGTGTCCCAAAGCAATCTGATCGGCAGCAATCATGATGGCCTTCATTCCTGAAGCACAAACCTTATTTACGGTAGTAGCGGGGGTAGTATCCGGCAGACCAGCTTTTAGGGCTGCTTGTCTGGCCGGTGCCTGGCCTATTCCGGCTGAGAGCGCATTGCCCATAACCACTTCGTCTATCTCTTCCATACGAATACCGGCACTTTTGGCTACTTCATAAATGGCCGCTGCACCCAGTTCCGGAGCTGTGAATGATGATAGACTTCCGCCAAAAGACCCAATCGGAGTTCGTTTAGCAGCAACAATGACAACATTTTTCATAATAAAATCAACTTTTTAACCGAACGCTTCGTTCAGATCATTAATAAGATCTTCAACATCTTCAATTCCTACAGACAATCTGATGAGAGAATCCATGAGTCCTGCTTCTATACGTTTTTCTTTAGGGATGGATCCATGAGTCATCGATGCGGGATGGCTTATGAGTGATTCAACACCTCCCAAACTTTCTGCAAGAGTAAAGATTTTAGTTTGACTCATAACGGAAACAGCTTTTTCCATGGTATCCTCTTTCATGGAAAATGATATCATGGCACCAAAATCATTCATCTGTTTTGATGCTAACACGTGTTGTGGGTGCTCTTTTAAACCGGGATAGTGAACCTGGCTAACCAATGAGTTAGATACCAGAAAATCCGCAATCTGTTTTGCATTTAGAACCGACCTTTCCATACGTACAGAAAGTGTTTTAATACCCCGAAGCGTAAGATAGCAGTCCATTGGGCCGGGTACCGCACCTGTAGTTTTTATCTGGAATCTGATTTTTTCCATGAATTCCAAATTGGAACTGGCTACTGCACCACCGATAACATCAGAATGGCCTCCTAAATATTTTGTAGTCGAGTGCATTACGATATCCGCTCCAAGCAGTAGTGGTTGTTGGAGATATGGTGAAGCAAATGTATTATCCACGGCTGTTAGAATTCCATTTGAGGAACAAAGATCTGCAACCCCCTGAATATCAATGATTCGTAAAAGCGGGTTCGTGGGTGTTTCAATCCAAACTAACCGGGTATTGGGTGTAATCGCGTTTTCGACATTTTGAAGGTTAGTCATATCCACAAATGAAAAATGGATACCATACGGTTCAAAAACTTGTGTAAACAAGCGATAAGAGCCGCCATAAAGGTCATTTGTTGAGATAACATGATCCCCCGGGCGCAAAGTTTTGAGAATGGCATCAATAGCAGCCACACCACTGGAAAAGCAGGCACATTCCTCTGCTTCTTCAAGTCCTGCGATCAGTTTTTCAAGCGCTGTGCGGGTTGGATTGCCAACACGTGCATAATCGTAACCCTGATGATCATTCGGGGCTTTTTGAGCATAAGTAGATGTTTGGAAAACCGGAGGCATGACAGCCCCGGAAGTTTTTTCCGGTTCTTGACCGGCGTGTATTGCTTTTGTATTGAATTTCATAAATCAAAAATTGTAAGATCTTTCAATGGACTCAGCTTCTTCAATTCTCTCTGTTTGAATGTATAAGTCATATAAAATACTCAAATACTCCAAATTGCCCGGATTCATATCAGCCAGTCGTTCCCAATGTGTTATGGCATTTTCTAAATAAAAATCTGCAAGCTGATTTAAATTGACAGCTTGTTCATCCGGAACAGATTGATTTGTAGCAAGTTGTAATAATTGTCCGGCCGAATTTTTATAGAATGTTGCCATTCTAAAAATGCTTTCCTCATTAGATGGTGAATTTGTATTGAGTTCATCGAAGATAGAATGTATTTCATCCAGTTGGGAAATCAGGTCAGATATTGTGATACTATTACTGATTTCACCACTATCATTTAAATATCCAATTGTTTGTTCTTCAAATCGATAGTAGAGTTGTGAAGCCAGGGCTTCCCTGTAGTAAATACGGGTTGGATACTGTTCAACTAAAGCTGTTAAGCGATCAATAGCATCCTCATGGCGATTACTGATCATATAAGCATTGGTCAGACCGTGGGTCAAATGATCATTATCAGGTTCGGATGCTAAAAGCGATTCATACACATTTATCGCTTCATCAGTTCTGCCGGTTTCAAGGTATAGATATGCCAGTTTTTCTCTTATTGTATTATCAGAACTGTTAGACCATTCAAAGGCTCTTTCCAGCGTATCGATGGCATTGTTGATAGAACCATTTTCATAAAAAGTAGTTGCCATAAGATTATATGTCACCAAACTATCCGGTTGAAGGACAATCGCATTATCAAAATGAGCAAGTATATCATAATAACTGTTTACATCCTCTGCATTTCTGGTGGCTTGAAGAAGCTGTACACCACTATTCTGCTCTGAACTCCAGGCTCTATTGATGATCTCATCTAAATGTTCAACATCCGGTTCTTCCATGTTGGATGATTCCAGTGATAGTTCGTATAGATTCTGATATATCGGATAACGATCAGATGGATTGGCTTGACTCTCTGCAAGTTCCATTAAAAGGTTTGCCTTTTGAATTTTGAGATCACTGTTATCTGGATTTTCAACTATCTGTTCATTCAGTGTCCTGATCTGATTATTTAATTCTTGTTGATAAGATGGAGGCTTATCAGACCGATTATTATCCAACACTGAGCATGAAATGGCAAAAAAAATCCCGAAGGTAAGTACCAAACTTACCATTCGGGTTGATATATACGTCATATAATAAGAGTTTTCTTTATTATTCTTCAAAATCAGCTTTTTCCATAGCATCCTGAGCTTCTTCTTCCATACCTAATTGTGTATAGACTTGAAACAGTGAGCGCCAGTTTTCTGGATTTTCAGGATTAATTTCAGCAGCTTTTTCATAATAGACTCTGGCTTGCTCCAGATTTTCCCGTGCAAGTCGGTCATACTCTTCAACAAGAAAATCATCATCCGTTACATTGTTTCGTCTTTCAAAGTAACTGGCCGCACGGTTTTGATAGATTATTGCAAGAATAAAGTTTGCAGATTCACTTTCCGGCTCCAGTTCAACCACTCTGTTCAGCTCTCGAAGTGCAATCTCGGTATATTCATCAATTTCAGCCTCCATTTCAGTAATTTGCTGTCTCATATCAGCAATACGATCATTAACATCAGCAAGTTCGCTACCTGACATACCTCTCGCATCCATGCTCAGATCAAATACAGTTCTGTAGAGCTCTGTAACTTCTTCTGTAAGGCCGTCAACACTTTGATAAATTTGTGTTCCGAGTACTCTTCTATATTGTGGGTTATCGGGTTCATCCGCAATAAGTTCCTCAATTAATTCGATTGCTATATCTCGCTCACCGGATTGGATATATGCATCTGCCAGAAATTGTACAAAGCTTGTCTCATCAGGATATAGTTCTAAAGCTTCCTGTGAATAAGATATTGCCTCTTCATATCTGTTTTCATAAAGATAAAGACTGATTAAAAACTCATAATCATCAATCAATGGTGGATCCAAAAGAGCCATAGCCTGCTCATAAGCATTGATGGCATTTTCTACATCGTTCATTTGAAAATAAGTAGATGACATGACCTGATACGTCATTGCACTGTCCGGATTAATTGCCGCAGCGTTTTCGAAATAATACAAGGATGTACGATAAGGATCGGGTGTTGCACTAAACAGACTGTCATCTGTTTGAATGTCGACACCTGCATTATACTCATCCGCCCAATAGGCGACGACAGTATCATTTAGCTCTTGCAATTCAGCAGGAGTCTCTTCTTGCTGTTCCATCAGACCTTTTGCTGTATCAAATGAGGCTTTTGCACGTTCATAATACTCTTTTCTGTCTGCCGGTACCGGTAATGATTCAGCCCAAGCTGTTAATACAACACCCTTATAATAATGAGCGATGTAATTTTCTGAATTTACAGCAATTGCTGCATCAGCAGTTTCAAGAGCTGATTCATATTCCCCTGTAAATATATCAAGAGTAACTTCATTAACGAACGGGTCAGTCGTTTCACAAGCCCAAAGAAGCCCTGAAAGAACAATGATGGGTAAAAATAATTTGTATATCTTCATTTTATAATAATATCGTTCATTTTGGTTGCATTTATCTATACAAAGTAACCATATATACAGGATTCCGCAATATGCAAGATTATAGATCTGTAAGAATGCAGATATTTATTTATAAGGTTATATTGATGTAATCCTTTATAATAATTTATGTTTCAACCATAAAAAAAATTTATGAGTAAAAAAGTTGTTAAAACAGAAAGTGCACCGAACGCGATTGGTCCATACAGTCAGGCAATTGTTCATAATGGAATTGTTTATTGTTCAGGCCAAATTCCTTTAATCCCCGGTTCGATGGAGTTAATTGATGGTGATATAGGAGAACAAACAGATCAGGTAATGAGAAATCTGGAAGCCGTGCTTACAAAAGCAGGAAGCAGTATGGGGAAAGTTTTAAAATGCACCATTTATTTGGCTGATATGTCTGATTTTCAGATAGTAAATGAGATCTATGGACGTTATTTTCAATCAGATCCACCCGCTCGTGAAACGGTTGCCGTCAGAACATTGCCCAAAAATGTTTCGATTGAAATCAGTTGTATTGCCAGTTTGTAGAATGGTAATTGTTTGTGGTTAGTGGTTTGTGGTTAGCTAATTGTGGTAAGTCGTTTGTGGTTAGTGGTTTGTGGCTATTCAATTCGAATTTAGCACATCAATAACTTTTATAAGATCAGAATGAAAGTGTTAATTCACGAGTAACTTTGTTTCCCGCACCATCAATCACTGTTATATGAACTTCGTTGTTTGCTTGCGGGGTAAACTTCGGATGATAATAGATCAGGATATTTTTCTCCGGATCATATTCTGTAATTCCTCTTTCTCCGTTTACGATGATTGTCGATTTTTGATAATCAATACCTGAGTGTTCATCTCTTACCGTTACAACTACGAGATGATTACCGGCAAGATTGCGATCCAGACGGGTTCTGCCTATCAGTGGAGGTAAATTGTCCTCTTTCAGTACAAGGCTACTGATTTCATTCATTGTTGTACGTAAATATCGGCCGGATTTAGATGAGCCCAAGAAGAACAAGCGGTTACGATATTTGTCATTTGAATAAAGAACCAAATGTTCCTTATCTCGTAGTTCATCGGGCAAGATAAAGTTAAAATAGATTGGTTTATTCAGTGGCAGCCTATCCGGTTCAAAACTGAAATGAATCTCATCGCCTAATTTTTCGACGCTTAAACGCACCTCAAGTGTGTCGTAAAGTGCATTTTTCGGGAACTGAATCCAGATATTCTTGTCCGGGGTAGTCAATATATTGTTTTGATCAGGTGATAATACTCTATGTACAGATTGACCTGATGTAAATGGAAAGAGCCTGGAGATTCGATTAAAACGAATTTCAGCCTCGTTTCTTGGACCCAATTGAGGGCCGTCTGTTATAATATTGAGGTCGCTTAGAAAAATGGAATATTCAGGTTTATCAACCTTCGGAATTCTGGGATAGGCAGGGAGGTACGTGATTTGATTAAGTTTTCTTGATTCATTCACAATCAATGTAACACGTGCTATTGATTCATTGCCATAGATATCGGAAGCGAATATTTCGAGTGGATAAACCCCTTTATCAAAGTTGATTACTCCATTGTTAATATTTTTCAGATAAATTGGGAGATCATTTCCTGTCACTCTAAAAAGGCGTTGGAATGCTCTTCGGGTTTGTGCCAGAATCGGGTACGACCTGTCCAGAAACATGTGATGTGTATTCAAATACGAGAAATGGTCAGCCACGGAATGAAACAGTGTATCAGACTCATGAACAAGCTTAAGAGAATGGACTGCATAACTGTTCGTTGTTTGATCAGCTTTGTCGTTCACATGAACGGAGAGTCCGACCGGGCCTTCTATTTCAACTTCTCCAAATTCGAATCCATCTTCACTTCTGGCCGCATCAAAAATCTGATAACCTGTTTGATGGAGTTTGTCAGGATCAAAAAATTCAATTCCCAACTGTCTGAATACAGGGGGGAGGGTGTCTGTGATTCTCAGGTTTGTTAATAGCGGATTGAATGGTTTAAAATCAGGTGTTCTTAATTCAAAATGGAGATGGGGAGGGCCAATTCCGGTAGAACCTGAATATCCGATGACATCACCCTGTTTGTAGTAAAATGATTTTTCTTCAATATTGCGATTCAAATCTGCACTGTAATTGAGCATTCGTAATGAATCGGCAAATTCTTGAAGGATCGGCTCAAATCGGTTCAAATGTGCATAAACGGAGTATGAATCATCCGAATGTTTCATGTATATCACATTTCCATATCCATAGGGACTCATTCCGATACGATGGATAACACCATCTCTTGTTGCAAATACACGGTATCCTTCGCCACCCCATGTTTTAATATCGATACCTGAGTGCAGATGTGCAGACCGGGTTTCAGCGAAGGTGGAAGAGAGATGTTGACTGGCATTCGTTGGCCATAAATATGTGACCGAATCCGAAGGCAGAAATGTTGTTGGTTGCGCCTCTAATGTGGGAAGTTGTAGGAAGCATAGAGTAATAATGAATACGCAAACAAACCTACTATTTAACATATACTTCCAAAGTTGAGAGGTTATTTCCCAAGGCTGCACGGATACGATCTCCCGGTACGATTCTACTCACGCCCTCAGGGGTGCCCGTAAAGATTAAATCACCCGGATAAAGCACAAACCGAGTCGATAAATAGTGGATGATTGTTTCCAGATTAAAAAGCATCATGGATGTGTTGCTGCTCTGTCTGTTCACTCCATTGACCGATACAGAAATGTCAAGATTCTGAACATCAATTGATTCATCATACTCAAAAAAGTTACCAATCGGTGCGAACGTGTTAAATCCCTTAGAAAGAGTCCATGGAAGGCCACTTTTTTTGGCTGTTGATTGAAGATCTCTTGCAGTCAGATCCAGGCCTACAGCTAACGCTTTCACACTTTTTAGAGCATGCTCATGATCGATGTTCTTAGTTTCTTTACCGATCAACGCAACAAGTTCAACTTCATGATGAACATTCTCGGATTGGTTTGGAAGGAGTATAGATTCACCCGATCGGATAATTGAAGATCTTGGTTTTAGAAAAACAACAGGGTCATCTGTTTGTTTACTATTCATCTCTTCTACATGTTTGGCATAATTTCGGCCAATACAGAAAAGGGTCCCAAATTGAAGATGTGGATATTCGTTTATTTTAAAGTCCATGATGACAAAATAAAAAAAGCCCCGACAACATTGTTATCGGGGCTTAAAAAAATGTGTAAAAAAATTCTATGCAGGATCTACGGATACAAATTTCCGGCCGTTTCCTTTGGTACGGAAAGATACCGTTCCTTCAGAGAGAGCAAAAAGAGTATCATCACTGCCTCTGCCTACATTTTCACCCGGGTGAAATTTTGTTCCCCGCTGACGAATGATGATATTACCGGCTTTAACAGCCTGCCCACCAAACTTCTTAACGCCTAATCGTTTTGATTCTGAATCGCGTCCGTTTCTCGTCGAACCTTGACCTTTCTTATGTGCCATGATCTACCTCTTATTAAGAAATTTTTTCAATTTGAAGCTGAGTAATTGCCTGTCTGTGTCCGTTTTTAACCCGATAGCCTTTTCTTCTTTTCTTTTTGAAAACAATCACTTTATCGGCTTTTGGGTGATCAATGATCTTAGCTTCCACTTTTGCACCCTTCACAGTCGGCTTGCCAACTTTTACTTTTCCTTTTGCATCTTTAACAAGCAAAACCTCATCAAGGGTGATATTTTCGTCTTCAGAACTTAATCTGTTCACAAAAATATTTTGTTGCTCAGCCACTTTGTATTGATGCCCGCCAATTTTAACGATAGCGTACATAATTTATAATTCCGTTAATTTCAGATTTTTATACAGACACCAAATATACTCTTTTTTGAAATAATTTAAAACCCAAAAGAGAGGATTTATTTTAAAAATAGTTACCGTATTTCAAATAAGGAGTTAACGGTTGATAAAAAGTCATTTTTGTGCCCTCGAAAGGGTATTTAATGAGTTTTTGAATTGTACCTATTGAAACCGTTTTGAGGCAGTTACATGTTTCTGTAAATACCCATAATATTGAATCATATTTGCTCATTTTGAATAAAAATATTTTCAGACTTGATTGGATCGCGTATCTTTAGATAAAAATAATACGGATATGAAAAAATTACCTGATCTACACAAGCAAGCGTTTAAGTACAAAAATACAAAAAGATTGCAGCATGACGGTGGACGTGCATGGATTAAAGATTCTCAGCTATTTGAATCCAGAAAGGATGCCAATGGTAAATTGATTACCGTGAAAAGTGAGAAGTGAAAGCTGGAGTGATAGCGACAGTCCCGACCACTGTCGGGATGAGAAGTCGTAGCGAAGCGCTCCTCTTTTATCCCACGATGCGATAGCGAGTGAAGATCTTGACCACCGTCGGGGTGAGAGGGCAGAGGGCAAAAGGCAGAAGGCAGAAGGCATCAACAAATTGAAATGAAGTGCTTATTTTTTGAGCGAGAAGTATTGCGAGCGAAGCAGTTCACGCTAAGTGAAAATCCGGACAAATCTGTTGGTGTGAAAAGACCGCAGATAGATAAAAGAACCCCGATAGTCCTGTTTGAGTCAGAGATAAAAAAGCTAACTGGCCAGTTTTTTGGGTATTGACTTGTGAATACCTGATCTGTTTACGTGGCCAATGTATTTTCCGATGATACGCACCTCTTCGAAGATATCGGGAGAGATCACAATATTGTCATACTCTTTATTGGCCGGTTCAAGCCGTAATCCGTCTCTGTCGTGATAAATTCGTTTTAAACTGGTTTCCCCATCATAAAGTACTGCACCTATATCGCCATCCTGAATATCACTATCCATCAAGAGCACAAAATCACCGTCAAAGATACCTGCATCTTTCATGCTCATACCGGAAACACGCAGGGCAAACATCTCGTCCATCTTAGGGAATAACATATCGAGCGTGATCTGACCGAGATCGGCTTCTACAGCTTCCTGCAGATAACCAGCCGCAATTAATCCACGAACAGGAATTCCTGAATTTTTTCTGATGCCCAGATTCATCTCATAATTCGGATGAATATCATACTCTTCATCATGCGTCCGGATCAAATATCCTTTTTTCAATAGTGCCTGAATATTTTGTGTTACACTGTTTGGTGACTTATAATTAAATGTGTCCGCAATTTCTCGGTATGTTGGCCAAACATCGTATTCTTTTTTATAATCGATGATGAAATCAAAAAACTCTTTCTGTTTACGGGTTAATTGTGCGTTATCCATAGTTTTATCTGTTTATGTATGATATATGTGCAATAAACAAAAACCTTTTGATAAAAACAATTCTATGAAGTTTAAATTTTCTAAAAAATTTCAGAATCTCTTTTTTACTCTATTTGTGTTGCTAATCGTCTCTTGCAACAATCAAAGTCAATTCATAGCGTCAACCGATGCCTCAATCAATGAATTGAATGAATTATCAGTTGCTGTCATCAACAGGGATTTTGATAAACTATGGCATTTTAAAGATCATCACAGCCCCTCTGTTCGTTCAATTGCATGGAGAGCATTAGCTGTTACCGAAATTGAAGATGTTTCAAAATTGATTCAATTCGCTATTGAAACTGATGAACCGGGAGCTTGGTATGCTCTTCAATTTCAGAATCTGACCGATGCACAATTAGAAGAGTTGTCATTGCTGTTTTACAATAACGAGATCGATAAAAGCAGTGTATGTAGACTCTTCTATCATCATGGGGATCAACGCACGATTGAAATGCTTATCTCGAATCCGGAGTTTATTTCGGAGAATGAGGAGTGCTCAAATGCAGTAGGAGGGATCATAGCCGGGGTAGATGTGGATCGGGGCACGTTGAATGATGTAGTAGGTCTGATCTCTCAATCCGCTGATGAAACGGAAATACAAAACCTGCTTTATGGCATTTGGCGCTCTACTCTGAATAGACCTGCTCCCGGTTCCGGGGCTTTTCATCTTCTTAGTGATCTTCTGATTGAACGGATTCAGATGAAACCGGGATTAATAGACGAATATTTGATACGCATAACCGAGGGAATGGGTGCTGAAACTGTTTTGAAACATAGATCTGAAAATATTTCAAATGATCCGATTCAATATCTCATCGAAACGGCAAGATCTCTGCGATATCTTCCTGCAGACAGGGTTCAATCAGATCAAGTAATTCATTTATTAAATCATCAAAACCCCCATATAGGGGTCACCGTTTTGGAATCTCTAAATCAAGTGGCTGATCTGGATACTCTATGGGTAACCGTACTGGAGACTGAAATGGTCCATTTCCCGGAAAATCCGGAATTCGCTGTTACCTACCTGGAACTACTCCAGCAATATGATGTCATTCAGGATGAGCATCTGCAGCTACTGGATTTAATGGATAAACAACATCCTTATTTGAAAAACAGGACATTATCAATATACCGTAAGTTATTAGATAGTAATGAATACTTAGATCTTCTTAGAAAAAATATAGATGAAGAGGGGATCAAAACGATGCACGCAACCTCAGCACTTGTTCAGTTTGTTGGAAACCGGGAAGGTTCAACAGAATTGAGAGAATTTGTAAGAAGTGTTATGATCAAGGTTTTAAATGAACAGAATCGATCTGCACTCTCTGTAGCTGAACCCATCCTGGCGAATCCGATATTTTTTACCCGCTCTGATGAGCAGTTATTAAAAGAAGCTCTTGAAAGAGCCTTGTTACAGAATGACAGGGCGGTTTCTCAAGTTATGGTATCTGTTTTAGAATCTCATGATTTGATTGATGAGGGTCAGTCTATAAAACTTCCAATGAAACCCATGCGGTTGCCTGACTGGAACCGTCTCAAGGAGATGGCTTCCGATCCCAAATGGATTCTGGAAACGAATAAAGGAGAGATTGTCATTCAGCTTGATCCCCTGGCAGCACCGTTTACGGTCTCATCTATTGATCATCTCACTCAATCGGGACAATATGATGGTGTTGTATTTCACAGGGTCGTGCGAAATTTTGTGGTTCAAGGGGGAGATTTTGATCGAAAAGATGGATTTGGTGGTCCGCAGTACAGAATTCCCACCGAACCCTCTTTCGATACATTCAAAAGAGGTGCCGTGGGAATGGCCAGTTCCGGGCCGGATACAGAGGGGAGTCAGTTTTTTATCACACATACACATACTCCCCATCTGGATGGTTTGTACACGATCTTCGGAGAAGTGATTGATGGAATGGATGTGGTAGATCGGATTCAGATAGGTGATGTTATCCTGAGTGCGGAAATTGTTGTGAGGCAGAATGCAGAAGGCAGAACGCAGAAGATGTGAAATGTGCTCAGAGCGCTCCTCTTTTACCCCGCGACGGACAGCGGAGTGAAGCGATTTCTGCGTAAGCGAAAAGTTAGCAGTTAAAATAGGGCAAATTGTAACGGCGGCAAGGTTCAGGGTGCAAGGGTGCTGGTCAGGTAACTTCCTTCAATTGTCATCCTGAACTCGTTTCAGGATCTCAGTGCCTGAGGCTTGATCCTGAAAGAAATTAAAGTCATTATGAAATACAGACTCAGTAGTGAGTACTTCTGCCTCTCCTAATCATTTCCTTTCGGTGTGAACGCCTGAATGCCGGTAATATCTCTGCCCA
>JBBDJK010000130.1:15737-16950 GCA_040879905.1 Balneolaceae bacterium
TCCTAATCATTTCCTTTCGGTGTGAACGCCTGAATGCCGGTAATATCTCTGCCCAAAATCAAACCGTGAATATCATAAGTACCCTCATAGGTATTCACCGATTCGAGGTTCATCACGTGGTGTATCACCCGATATTCGCCGGATACTCCATTTCCGCCATGCATATCTCTGGAAACCCTGGCAATATTTAGTGCTTTGGATACATTGTGTCTTTTAGCTAATGAGACCATAGAAGGGTGGAGGCGTCCCTGATCTTTTAGTTGTCCCAATCTCCATGCCAGCATCTGCATGGCGGTGATATCTGTAAGCATATCAGCCAGTTTCGTTTGAGGAAGCTGATTCGCTGCTATCGGTTTTCCAAACTGTTTTCGGTCAAGTACATATTGCCGTGCCTTTTGATAACAGAACTCAGCCGCTCCAACCGCACCCCAGGCAATCCCATATCTGGCGCTGTTGAGACACATGAAAGGGCCTTTAAGGCCACGAATATCAGGGAATACATTTTCATCGGGAACGAACACATCTTCAAAAACCAATTCGCCGGTGGAGGACGCTCTCAGGCTCATTTTATGTTTTGTTTCAGGGGCTGTAAAACCCTTCATTCCTTTTTCCAGCAGAAAACCACGGATTACAGGTTCATCATCTTTATGCTCCTTCGCTTTTGCCCAGACTACGGATAAATCAGCAATTGGCGAATTTGTGATCCACATTTTGGCACCATTCAGGATCCAGCCGCCATCGGTTTTGGTAGCGGTCGACTCCATAGAGCCCGGATCAGATCCGTGATTGGGTTCAGTCAATCCAAAACACCCGATCATCTCACCCGAAGCGAGTTTTGGCAGGTACTCCATCTTTTGATCCTCCGTTCCGAATACGGATATCGGATACATCACCAAAGAGGACTGCACCGACATAAATGACCGATAACCGGAATCAACACGCTCCACCTCTCTGGCAACCAGTCCATAGGCCGTTTCACTGGCACCCACACCCCCGTATTTTGGGTCAATTGTAGCACCGAGCAATCCTAAATCGCCCATTTCAAGGGCTATATCCATATCAAAGATTTCATTCTGATTACCCGAGAGGGCTCGCGGTTCCAGTTTAGACTGAGCATATTCACGTGCAGTCTCCATAATCATCTTATCATCTTCAGAGAGCTCTGATTCAAAGAAATAAGCATCGTCGATGTTAAACTGTTTTTTTGGCATGT
>JBBDJK010000131.1:0-2689 GCA_040879905.1 Balneolaceae bacterium
ATGTTTCGGTATGTAGTCCTTAGACCCGTCTATAAAAACCTGAAATCAAATAAATCATCCCAACTTGATATAAGTACACATTAATCTTTTACCCGGTTAAGTGCCATGGTTTTGAGTAACCAGTCGGGTAGTGGTTTTTGGTGTTTTCTCTTTTTAAGACTCAGAAACCAACCCAGTTTTTTGATGACGGGTAATTTATGTGCCTGTACAAACTCTAATAAGGTCTTATCCGGATCTTCAATATATGAAAACCGACCGGCCGCATCCCCCATGTCAAAAGTAGATGAACTATCTACCGTAAATGGAAGCCTTAATTTAGCACATCGTTTTTTTAGTTCTTCCATGTCAATCACATCAAAACAGACATGAATGAATCCCGGATCACCCCAAAACCGTCCCGAATAGATATTTTTAGGTTTTCGATCGAGTACCTGAATGAGTTCAATATCTATATGGCCAAATAGGCGACTGAATGCACCGTTTTTAGCCTGACTTTTGTGCAGGAGTACCCGCCGATAGGTGGAATGGTCATCCAAATCATCAAATTGCCCGGTTTTATCATAGCGGGTTTCATCAAAACCCAGGGCCGATCTGTACAAAGGGAGAACGGCTTCGATATCCGATACTCCAATTACCACGCCACAAACACCCCCTGTTTCCTTTTCAATTTTTTGGAACCATGAGTCGCCCCTAACAACCTGGAAACGATTTCCGTATGGGTCGATAACCCAGAATGTTCGACTCTTATCCGGCATGGTAAAGAGTTTAGATACATTTTTACAACCACTCGATGTAAAGTGGTTGTGGGTTGCAATAACATCCATGCATTTCATTTTAACTGCATTGATTCCGAGATCACCGGGGGTAATATCAAATGAACAGTTTTCCGGTTCACGCGAATGAAATTGCCAGATTTCAAAACCACCACCACCCGCCATGTTTAATGCTAACACTGCGCGTCGGGAGTGAACATCTCCACCCGTATAATCTGTCATGAGCGTTGCTTCTGCAACGTCATCAAACACCGGTACATCTGTACCGAACCATTTTCGATACCATGTCCAGGCTTCATTGATATTCGTAACTCCAATTCCGACCTGTTGAATGCCTGTTATAATCTGTTGCAAATGAAAACTTATTTTAATTCGGTTTTGTCTGTAAAATAATAGTATTGACTGTTATGATTCGATTTTTTTTGATAATGAACAATTTGAATACAATAAGGTTATGTCCGTAATCTGCTCATCAGAATATAGGTCAGCATAAATAGTATCACACCAATTGTCATCATATTAGCTGCAACAAATCGTATTTTTCTTTTGAGTTGATCTTTAGACTCCAATATGGCTTTAGAAGTATAGGGCCACATCAACATCAATTGGCCTGCCATATAAATAATAAACAGGCACCAAATGGAAAAGAGGAGTTCAATCCATGAAAATGGGAAAAAAGAGAGGATTAGTCCAGGGAGTGTAAATAGGAGTAGATATTTTAAAACGGTTCGCCACACATTTGGAGGCTTTTCTTTTACGGCTGCATCCAGCAGGAAATCTTTAAATGCCTCCGTTCTGATCAACAAATAAATCCCATAACTTAACAGTAATGCCCCAAGGGATGGATAATATGCCGTAAACCACTGAGCAGAGAATTGTTCCATCATTCAATCAGGACTCTTTTTTCGGTCGTTTTGAGTGACGTGGGAATGGAACTGCAAATACTATCCTTAAACTCTTTGATGATGGTCTGTTTGAGGTATTTCCGACCGTAAACAAGCCGTACTTTTCTTGATGGTACCGGATTCTCAAACTCCTTGATGATTGCATTTGAACAGCTATTATTATGCTCATATATGGCAGTCCATGGCAGAAGGGTCATTCCGAAATTTTGTTCGACCAGTTTTTTGAGGGTTTCAAGGTTACCGCTTTTGAACTCGATTGCCGTCTTTTCTTGTTTTACCTGGTCTTTGCACAATTTTACTGCCTGATCTCGAAAACAGTGTCCTTCATTTAATAGCCAAATATTGGATCTGTCCAGGTCATCAACAGTGAGTTTCTTTTTTTCAATCAATGGGTGACTATGAGAGAGGTATCCTACAAACGGTTCAACAAAAAGATCTTCTGTGTAGATATAACTTTGATTGGCCGGTGTAGCGATAATGGCAGCGTCCAATTGGTCATTACCCAGTTTTTCCAAAACCTCTTTTGTAAGAAGTTCCTCAAATACAAGTTCTACATGGGGGTGTTTTTTGATAAATGATCGTAAAAACAGAGGAACTAAATAAGGCGCAATGGTTGGAATGATTCCTACCTTAAAAGTTCCTTTTAATTCACTCTCTTTGAAATTGGCAATATCCGATATTTGTTTGGATTCTTTCAGGATAATTTTCGCCTGTTCAATAACTTTTTCTCCAATTTCTGTCGGTATGACAGGGGTTTTTGATCGGTCGAAGATGGTGATTCCCAGTTCATCTTCCATCTTATGGATCTGCATACTGAGTGTAGGTTGTGTGATAAAACTTTTTTCTGCCGCTGTAGCGAAATGGCGGTATCTATCTACAGCTACAATATAAGTGAGTTGAGTAAGGGTCATAATTTTTGATGGATTATTCAATCAGCAGGAATTTATGAATATACTGAATGATGTGATATGAGAACAATGGAAGTGAGAAGTAATTGGTTAAATATGATAA
>JBBDJK010000132.1:0-8447 GCA_040879905.1 Balneolaceae bacterium
CTAAATAAACAGATAACTGGGTAATTTGTTTGAACGGCAAAACCCAATAAATAATACGGGAGACTACAATGATCATAATTCCATTAGGAGTTGCATCAGCGACACCCACAGCAATACGACACTTACCGTCTGTAGCACTTTGGAGAGAAGGGGATATTCACCTGTTTGATTGCGGTGAAAATGCGCAAATGAGAATGCTTCAAGCCGGACTGAAAAGATCCAAAATTGAAAATATATTCATCTCTCATTTTGATGTAGATCACTATGCGGGCTTGATTGGTTTACTCTCAACACTTCAACTTCAGCGAAGGGATAAACCCATGAATATTATTGGTCCCAAGGGTATTAAAAAGTATATAGAATGGAACTTTAAATTTGCCAATATTGATTTGAATTTTAAAATCAATTTTGTTGAGGTAGAAGAGGGATTTGAGTCAAAAGTTGTCATTGACCATGATGATTTCTATGTAGAAGCCAAGCCGTTAAATCACTCATCTTTCTGTATTGGATATCGCTTTCAGGAGAAAGATAAACCGGGTAAAGTGGATGCTCAAAAAGCAGAGGAAATGGGTATTACTGAAGATGCACAATTTAAAGCCCTAAAATCCGGGGAAGATGTAGATTTAAAAGACGGAACCGTAGTAAAATCGTATGATATTGTAGGCCATCCGCGGCCGGGTGACTCATTTGCCTATATAACCGATACAAAGTATTGTCCGAATTCTGTAAAGTTAGCGATGAATACCAACATCCTCTATCATGAGGCAACTTTTAGTGAAGCACTATCGGATAAAGCCGCTGAAACCGGTCATTCGACTACGACTGATGCTGCCCGGGTAGCCACGGAAGCTCAGACAAAATTATTGGTTATTGGGCACTTCTCAGCCAGATATACAAATCCGTTTGTCCTTTTACGTGAAACACGTGAGAAGTTCTTTCCGGCTTGGCTTGCAACAGAATTAAGGCCGATATACACCAATCCCTCACAGGAAAAAGGGATTGTAAAACAAAAGGTTTACATCAAAGAGATCGATGATTCTAAAGATTCGAAAGACTCCAGGGGTAAATCTTCGTACGATAAGAAACGAGGAAGTGGCAGTAGTGGTGGAAGCAGCAAACGCTTTCGCAAAAGAAGGCCACAGAATGAACGAAAAAGGAGCAAAAGTCGAGACGATTATGATGATAATAAATCACGCAAATCAGAACGCAACAGAAATGACGAATCAGACCAAAGATCGTCAAGACCCCCTAAACATATCACTCCCAGAACACCTTTTGATAACTTCGATCGGTTCTAAGAGGAGTTAATTATTTGTAAATAAGCTTGTATTGAGTAAGAAAAAAAATTCAGAAGCCGTCGATTCAGTATTGATTCGACGGCTTTACTACTTCTTTAAACCGTATAAATGGTGGGCAGTATTTGCCATTTTTCTGACCCTATCCGCAGCCTTCTTGGGAACGGTAAGGCCTAAACTTACACAGGTGGCTGTGGATAACCACATATCCATTGGTGATATCGATGGCTTATTGTGGATTATCTGGTTACTGGGTTTGGCCCTGATTGGTGAGTTTATCATACTGGTGATAAACACCTACATCACAAGGTGGTTCGGACAGGGTGTCCTTTATAGTCTTAGAAATGCTGTTTTTGAGAAGATTCAGTCTCTTCATGTGCAATTCTTTGACAGGAATCCGATTGGAAGGCTCATAACAAGAACGACGAGTGATATTGAAGCTCTGAGTGAACTGTTATCCGATGGTATTGTAAATATGATCGGTGACCTGTTCAGAATCTTTTTTATTCTTTATTTCATGCTTGTGATGAGTTGGGAGCTTACCCTAATAGCCGTTTTAGTGCTCCCGGTCCTATTCTACGCTACATTTTGGTTCAAAGGTAAAGTACGAATCGCATTTCTGAATGTAAGAGATCAAATTGCAAGACTTAACTCATTTGTTCAGGAACACATCAGTGGAATTTCCATTGTTCAACTTTTTAATCGTGAAGAAAAAGAAAAAGACCGCTTTGAAGCGATAAATAGTGAACATAAGGATGCTCATATCAAGACGATTTTTTACTTTTCCATTTTTTGGCCGATTGTTGAAGTGCTGGCATCTTTAGCTATGGCTTTGGTCGTATGGTATGGGGGTGCAAGGGCATTGATGGATCAGGTTACTTTTGGGGTGTTACTGGCATTTATTCAATATGTGAGACAATTTTTTAACCCAATACGTGGCCTTTCTGAAAAATATAATACTCTCCAATCGGCACTTGCTTCATCAGAACGTATATTTGATGTACTGGATACCCCCAATGAGGTCGTGGAAACCGAAAACCCGGTTCAACAAAAGGAAGTGAATGGGAAAATCGAATTTAAAAATGTCTACTTCAGATATAGCAAGGG
Organism: Balneolaceae bacterium; assembly: GCA_040879905.1. Taxonomy (GTDB): domain Bacteria; phylum Bacteroidota; class Rhodothermia; order Balneolales; family Balneolaceae; genus Rhodohalobacter. The sequence continues at coordinate 2,403 of JBBDJK010000132.1, forward strand.
ACAGGAATTAATTTTAAATGATGTTTCATTTGAAGCAAAACCCGGAGAACTACTTGCTGTTGTTGGAGCCACAGGTGCAGGGAAAACCACACTTATCAATCTGCTTCTACGTTATTACGATATCGAACAGGGACATATTATGTTGGATGGTGTGGATATTAAAAAACTATCATTACATCAGTTACGGTCAAATTTCGGTTTGGTATTGCAAGACAATGCTCTTTTTTCAGGTACTGTACTGGATAATATTACACTTGGAAACAGGGAGATTAGCCGCGAACAGGTAATCAAAGCTTCGAAAGAGGTAGAAGCTCACAACTTTATTAAAAAATTGCCGGGAACTTATGATTTTATTTTACGTGAAAGAGGAACATCCCTTTCGATGGGACAAAGACAATTAATCTGTTTTGTGAGAGCCATGGTTTATAATCCGAAAATTCTGATTCTGGATGAAGCCACTTCAAGTGTGGATTCAGAAACAGAAGAGCTTGTTTCAAGAGCTTGTAATAGGATGATGGAGGGTCGAACCTCTATTGTAATCGCTCACAGATTATCGACCATCCAGGGAGCCGATAATATTTTGGTTATGCATAAAGGCTCGATTCGTGAAACCGGTTCTCATAAAGAACTGATTGAGAAGAGCAATGGAATTTATCGTAAATTATATGAGTTACAATATAAAGAGCAGGCAATTGACTCAACGTCTTTAGCCTGAATAAGTTAAAATTCAAACGGAGAAACAACTATGGATATAAAAGAAAAAGAAAAACAGCTCAAAGAGACAATTCTTAAAGAGAAAGAAGAATTAAAAACGGCTTACAATGAGATTCTTTCAAAATTGAAAGATGAAGGAGAAAAGTTGCAACTGGACATTCGAAAAGAGTATGACAGTGCAAAAAAGTATGTCAAAAAAAACCCTGAGACCGGTGTTGGTGTGGCGTTGGCAGGAGGATTAATCATCGGTTTGGCCATTGCCAAATTGTTCAGAAAGTAATAAGATTTAATGAGCACTATTCAAGCGGATAAATTGAACAAACTTTTTGAACGCCTCGATGCGCTCAGGAGGTATCTTTGACTACGATCGTAAAAAGGTAAAAATCATCGAACTGCAAGATCTGACGCAAGATCCGGACTTTTGGAATGATCCGGATCGGGCTCAGTCTATCATGCGTGATCTTGGATTTGAAAAGGAGATTACGGAAAAATGGGATGAACTCGATGAATTACGAAATAGTATCCTGGTTTATAAGCAGTTTATGGAAGAGGGTGAGGATGTAGAAGAGGAGATCCAGGCTGAAGTCTCACGGTTTACAGAGATGCTTCAGGATCTTGAGTTACAGAACATGCTTAGTGACCCGGATGATCACAGGGATGCCCTTTTGACTTTTAATCCCGGCGCAGGGGGTACGGAGAGTCAGGATTGGGGTGTAATGCTCTTCAGAATGTATTCACGATGGGCTGAAAAACAGAACTATAAAGTGACAGTGGCAGAGTATCAGGACGGTGAAGTAGCCGGATTGAAAAGTGCTACAATTGAGGTGAGTGGCCATAACGCCTATGGATATCTGAAATCAGAAAGTGGCGTTCACAGACTGGTCAGAATTTCACCATTTGACAGCAATTCCCGTCGACATACATCTTTCTGTTCCGTATTTGTATCACCGGTTATCGATGATACCATTGATGTAAATATCAACGATTCTGATGTTGAACTGCAACGTTTCCATGCGAGTGGTGCAGGCGGACAGAATGTGAACAAGGTTGAAACCGGCGTGCGATTGGTGTGGACCGGCAAGCTGAGTGATGGATCTGAAGAGAGGGTGGTTGCAGAGTGTCAGCAGGAGCGATCACAGCTAAAGAATCGTGAAAAAGCGATGGTGATGCTTAAGTCAAAGATCTATGAGCTCGAAAAAGGAATCAGGGAAAGAGAAAAACAACTGCTTGAAGATTCCAAGAGCAGTAATGAGTGGGGATCACAAATTCGTTCATACGTTTTTCATCCCTATAACATGGTAAAAGATCATCGGACAGATCACGAAACAGCGGATGTGCAGGGGGTAATGGATGGTGAACTGAATTCATTTATGAAGGCGTTTCTGCTTCAAAACTTAACATCTGAAGCCGGATGATTAAAATTGGTGTCACAGGTGGAATAGGATCCGGAAAAACCACATTTTGTAAAGTGTGGGAAGAAAAAGGTGTACCGGTTTATTATGCGGATGAGGCCGCTAAGGTGCTGATGGTTCAAGATGCTGATCTTGTGCAGAGTTTAAAAAAAACGTTTGGAACTGAAACGTACCGGGCTGACGGGTCATTGAATAAGGATCATTTGATTTATGAAGCCTTTAGCAGGGGCAGAGTAGATGATCTGAATCGATTAGTTCACCCTGCTGTCGGACGGGATTTTCTGCGATACTGTGAAGAGGCAGAATCGGATGGGCATCACATGGTTTTGAAAGAGGCCGCACTGCTTTTGAATAATGGAAGACCCGATGAATTAGACCTGATTATATTATTGCTGGCGAACCAAGAGAAGCGGTTAGAATGGGTTTCAAACAGAGATGATGTTACCCGTTCGGATGTGGAAGCGAGATTAGACAAACAACCGGTTTTTGAGGAGTTGACGGATCTGGCAGATTATGTAATACCTAATGATGGATCGGTTAATGATCTGAAGTCCCGTGCTTCAGAACTGTATGAAAAAGTTACATCAAAAATGAACGAACTGTAGATTAGGTTCGATAGAGTGAGGAAAACGTTGATTAACATAATTCCTTATTTCGTGCTCACGTAAATAACCAAAAATTATTCCAATCCTGCGATAGATATCTTCATGCCCTCTGTAATATCGTTTCGGAGCGTATACCCTGCATTTACTTCAACAACATATTTTGCCGGTGCTTCTGATCGAATTTGTTCTTGTGAGTACGGCGAGGTGTTTCTGTGAATTCGCACAATTTCGAAGTCCGAATTTACATAAAGTATATCAAGCGATAGCGGTGTGTTTGCCATCCAGAAACTTCTGTGTTGATCATTTTCAAAAATAAAGAGCATTCCGGCATCTGAAGGTAATGAGTTTATATTCATCAGGCCCTCACTTCTGGAGTGCTCATCCTGTGCCACAGCTACCCGAATGGTTGAAATCGTTTGAGTGCCGTCACTACTCCGGAAATGAACCTCAGACGTAAAATCAAGTTCTCTTGTGACACTTTCTTCCATCGATTGTGGCCTGTCGGAACCGGAACAGGCTGAGAGCTGTAAAAGGAGGAAAGGTATGATAAGTTTGTACATATTTGGATTTGAAAATAATGATTGAAGATTCGTTAGATTACAAAAAATTGATTAAATAAACGTTTTTAACTTAACGTAAAATATATTTTAGAACGTATGTGTTTAGAAAATATGGATACAAATTGAACATAATGCTATCGGATTTGATTTAAAGTTATAACAATACTAAGTGTGCTGTAGTTGTATTTTTCACCATTTTGAGTTATTTTAAGGTTCTGAAAAGTGAGCGCCGCAAGGTCCTCACTTTTTTTTGTACTTACACGTTAAAAACTTGATGCAAACGGATACGATAAATATTATCAAAGTAATTTCACAACCTATTGTAGAGCAAAGGAATATGTTTCTTATTGATGTTGAAATAAAACATCAAAAGATACCTGAAATTTGGATTCTGGTAGATTCGGAGGAGGGTGATGTGGATTTGAGAAAATGTTCGGAAATAAGTCGTGAATTAAGTCTGTTGCTTGAAGAAAATGAACTGTTGAAGAGTAGTTACAGGTTAAATGTCTCTTCACCGGGATTGTCCAGGCCATTATCGGATATCAGGCAGTATCCGAAAAATCTGGGTAGAACAGCGAAGGTAAAATTCAAAAAAGAGGATAATTATTTTACCACGGAAGGTGTTATTGAAGAAGTTAATGATGGTAGTCTGACGATCCTTCAGGAGGATGGGGAGAAGTCAGAAGTTGAATTTGATACGATAGTGGAAACTAAAATCATCCCAAAAATTTAGATTTTAATATTTTAACCGGAAACGATCTGATGCAAGACGATATCTCAAAACTAATTATTCAATCTTTTGCAGAAATTGCAAAAGATAAAGGAATCGATAAGGATCTGCTTTTATCCATTTTAGAGGATGTATTTCGTACAATGATTCGAAAAAAATATGAATCTGATGAGGCATTTGAAGTGATATTAAATGCCGATAGGGGTGAAATTCAGATACTGCATATTCGAGAAGTAGTGCCGGATGATGAATTGACAGATGAGATAACAGAAATACCAATAAGTGAAGCTCTGAAGCATGACCCGGATCTGGAGCTTTATGATGAATATGCACAAGAAATTTCAATTACCGATTTTGGTCGCAGGGCAGTTACTATGGCTCGTCAGCAGTTGGCGCAAAGAATCCGGGAAATTGAGAAGGATAACATCTTTGAGGATTACACAGATCGAGTTGGTGAAATTGTATTAGGTGATGTTTACCAGGTGAGAAACAATAAGGATATTTTGGTGAATCATAATGGAGTGGAATTATTGCTGCCAAAGAGTGAACAGATTTACAAAGATCGCTACAGAAAAGGGGATACGATTAGAGCTGTGGTCGTTGAAGTGAAAAGATTTGGTGGCAATCCTACCGTTATTATATCACGTACATCTGAACTTTTTCTGGAGAGATTATTTGAAAATGAAATTCCGGAAGTCTTTGATGGAATCATTGAATTGAAACGAATTGCCCGTGAGCCGGGTGACAGATCAAAAGTAGCTGTAATTTCTCATGATGAACGAGTGGATCCTGTTGGAGCTTGTGTGGGGATGAAAGGCATACGGATCCATGCTGTTGTCAGAGAGATGCAAAATGAAAACATCGATGTCATTAACTACAGTGATGACACGATCGAGTTTATCAAACGTGCACTACAACCGGCAAAAGTTTTAAAAGTTGAACTAAGCGAGGATGGGAAAAGAGCCAGTGTACTCGTACCGGCTGATGAGGTATCAAAAGCCATTGGTAAAGGAGGTGTGAATATCCGACTTGCATCAAAATTAGTGAACTGCGAAATCGATGTATTCAGAGAAGTAGAAGAGGAGGATGATATCGACATCTCGGAATTTGAAGTCGATTTTGGTAAAGAGACGATCAATATTCTTCGTGATATCGGCTGTGATAGTGCAAGGGCAGTACTCGACCTGGATGAAGATGAGATTGTGCGACGAACGGATGGAAAAATCGATAAGGCTGAAGCAGAAAGAATTATCGATATCATCGCATATGAATTTGAGGAGGAAGAAGATTGATCGTACCTTGTATACGGTTCAAAACATTTTTTTATTGATTAATTGACGATAGCTTATTTATGACCAAGCAAAAACCGAAAAAGCTCTTTAAAGTAGCATCGGAATTTAATGTTTCCACTCAATCCATTGTTGATACTTTGGGTGAGAATGGATTCGATGTTGCCAACAGGCCAAATTCCAGCATTACACAGGAGATGTATGATGCATTGGATGGAGTATATGGAGATGATAAAGAGAAGAGCAAGGAACATGAAAAAGCGAGAGAGGAGTATGAAAGTCGTCGTAATCAAATCATGTCGAACCGAAATGAAAGTGTAACGATCGATAACTTTCTCGAACCGATTGATGAACTTCCACTCGAACCACTGGAACCTGAATCCGAACCGGTCATCGAACCTGAAGAACCGGTAGAAGCAAAAAGTAAAACTCCGGAATCCAAACCAAAATCAAAACCAGAACCTGATCCGGAGCCCGAATCAGATCTGAAAGAGGATGAAGAAGAAGAAGAACCGGACGAGACACCTGTAAAGGCAAAAAAAGCCGAACCGGTTCGTGAAAAAGAAGAGAAATCAGAAACTGAATCAGTTGCTCAAGATGATGTTGATGTGGACGATGTAGATGCGGCTACTGATGATGAAGATGATATTGAAGAGTCGGTTCCCACAGCTAAGACAGAAGAAGAAACAAAAGCAAAAGATTCGGATGTTGCTGTTGATGATGAAGGTGAGGATG
>JBBDJK010000132.1:8547-15724 GCA_040879905.1 Balneolaceae bacterium
AGATGATGAAGATGATGAGATTGAAGAAACAACTTCTGAAAAGGAAGTTAGTGAAGAAGAGGATGAAGAAATTGTCAGAGGCACAGCCGGTAAATTAACCGGTACGAAAGTTTTAGGTAAGGTAGAATTCTCCCGGGAATCCAAGAAAAAACGGAAAACCAGAAAGAGGAAAAAGGATCGTACAGAGGCTGATGAAGCACCGAAGGTAAAACCTAAGGCCGATAAGAAAACCGAGTCAACTCCGGCTAAAAAAACGAAGAAGAAAAAGGCCAAGAAGAGTAGTAAGGTTGATGAAGAGGATGTTGAGAAAAAAATGCGTGAAACACTGCAGAAGATGAAGAGTGGTGGTACTGTAGGCAGTAAAAGACAAAAGAGAAGAAGACAGCGTAAAGAGGAGAGAGAAGAGGAAAAAGCACTTCGGGATGAAATGGACGAATTGGAATCGTCTGTTGTTGAAGTGACAGAATTTATTACGGTCAGTGATCTTGCAGATCTTCTGGATGTGAAACCAACAGATGTGATTACAACATGTATGAATATTGGTATGATGGTTTCAATCAACCAGAGACTGGATGCATCAACGATTGAATTGGTGGCAGCAGAGTTTGATTACGATGTAAATTTTGTGGATGCGGATGAACTGATTGAAGAAGAATTTGAACAAATTGAGGATGATCCCGAGGATCTGGAACCACGATCACCCATTATTACAGTGATGGGCCATGTGGATCATGGTAAAACATCTCTATTGGATTATATAAGGAAAGCTAAAGTAGCAGCCGGTGAAGCAGGCGGTATCACTCAGCACGTAGGTGCGTATGAAGTGGTTACTGAATCGGACAGAGCCATTACCTTTTTGGATACTCCGGGTCACGAAGCTTTTACCGCAATGAGAAGCCGGGGTGCACAAGCTACCGATATTGTTATTTTGGTGATTGCAGCGGACGATGCAGTGATGCCTCAAACCATTGAAGCGATTAACCACGCGAAAGCAGCTGGGGTTTCTATCGTGGTCGCGATCAATAAAATGGATAAAGAGGGTGCAAATCCGGACAAGATCAAACAACAGCTTTCCGAACATGGTGTAATCATTGAAGAGTATGGTGGCACAGTACAGGTAGCAGAGGTTTCTGCAGAAACCGGGCATGGTATTGATGAACTGCTTGAGAAAGTGTTGATTGAAGCTGAGTTAATGGAATTAAAAGCAAATCCGAATCGACTGGCTCAATGTATTGTCCTGGAATCCAGAGTGGATAAAGGAAAGGGTACAGTCGCTAATGTATTGGTTCAGACCGGGACATTGAAGATCGGGGATCCGTTTGTTGCCGGTTCTGTATCGGGACGTGTCCGTGCAATGGAGAACGAACATGGCAAACGCCTGAAAGTAGCCGGCCCATCCGTTCCTATTCAGCTAACCGGTTTTACCAATTCACCTCAAGCAGGTGATAAGATGGTGGTTGCTAAAGATGAAAAAACAGCCAGAGAAGTTGCCAATCAAAGACAACAGATTCGAAGAGAACAGTCCTTACGTAAAATGAAACATCTTACTTTGGATGATCTCTCCAGAAGAATGGCACTTGGTGAAGTTTCAGAACTGAATATCATTATTAAGGCCGATGTGGATGGATCCATTGAAGCACTTTCAGGTGCCCTTCAAAAACTAAGTACGGAGGAGGTGTCGGTTAATATTATCCACACAGGTTCAGGTGCCATTACAGAATCGGATGTTCTGCTTGCTTCTGCTTCGGAAGCAATTATTATTGGGTTTCAAGTCAGGCCAACATCCAGTGCCCGTAAATTGGCAGAGAATGAGAGTATAGATATCCGATTATTCAGTGTGATTTACGATGCAGTTGATGAAGTTCACGACGCACTTGAAGGGCTGCTCTCACCTGAGATCAAAGAGGAGATGAAAGGCTTGGTGACTGTTCGTGAGGTGTTTAAAGTTTCAAAAGTAGGTACTATTGCCGGATGTTATGTAACAGAAGGGAAAGTGAACCGAAACAATCCTATCCGTATTATACGTGACGGTGTTGTGATCTATGATGGAGAAATTGACTCCCTGAAACGATTTAAAGATGATGCTAAGGAGGTTGCCTCGGGTTATGAGTGTGGGATCAGTATCACTAACTTTAATGATATCAAAGTAGGTGATGAATTTGAGAGCTATGAAGTGGTTGAGCAGAAACGTAAGCTTGAAGACGCAAAGTAAGCTTTTATTTCGAATTGGTTTATCTGTTTAATCCGAAATCTCAATTATTTTCACAGAAAAGTACTTAATCCGATATCATGAGTTCGGTTTAACACGATTCATCTAAACCGGTTGAGCATAAAAATCTCTTTTTTTTAGAATTTTGTAATCACATCCAATAATTATGTCCATTCGAACTGAAAAGCTGGCATCTGTCATTAAGAAAGATCTTGGTGAGATTCTTCAGCGTAATTATCAACCATCTGGTACATTTATTACAATTACACAAGTACGTGTTACGGATGATTTATCGATTGCTAAAGTCTATCTCAGTATCCTGTCACCGGGAAGAGATGAAGAGCCCTTATATAAAATGGTTGATGACCTACAAGATGATATTAGATATAAGTTAGCATCCAAAATCAGGCATCAGGTTCGCAGGATTCCGGAACTGCTCTTTTTTCATGATGACACGGCAGAATATGTAAATAAAATTGAAACCCTCTTTTCTGAAACAAAGGAGGATGACTCCCCCAAAAAAGAAGAGGATAAGTAAATTGCCCCATGGCAAAGAAGGCAATCCCCTTATCTGATTTAACTGTTATTGGGAGTCATGTGCCATTTCCCAATAACCCGGAACTGTTCCATGCCGGAGCCGTGATTTTGATGGATAAACCTACCGGGTGGAGTAGTTTTGATCTGGTTAAATTTGTCAGAAATCGGATTCCACCCAAAAAAGTAGGCCATGCCGGCACACTTGACCCACTGGCAACCGGTTTGCTGATTCTTTGCTGTGGAAAAGCCACCAAATCGATTTCGCAAATTCAAGATCTGGAAAAAACATACGTCACAACGATTCGATTCGGGGCGTCTACGCCCAGTTTTGATGCTGCTACAAAAATTGACCAACATGCTCCATGGGAGCACATCACTGCAGAGGTAATTCAAAAGAGATTATCAGACTCTTTCAGTGGGGTGATTTCGCAGGTTCCACCGATTTATTCAGCCATTAGTGTGAAAGGGCAAAGGTTGTATAAAATTGCCAGAAAAGGAGGCGATGTGCAGATTGACCCACGTGATGTTACGATATACGAAACAGAAGTGTTGGATATTTCACTTCCGGATATTACGTTAAAAGTGCGATGTGGTAAAGGTACATATATTCGTTCGTTGGCACATGACCTTGGAATTGCATTAAATAGCCGCGCACATATCACATCTTTGCGAAGAACGACAACAGGTCAATTTCACGTTGATAATGCCTATACCACTGAACAATTTGAAGATGCAATAAAATCGTTGGAAGATAATGGCTGATATAACCTATTTGGATCGTGTTGAGAGGATCGATAATACAACACTGACAGTCGGGACATTTGATGGTGTTCATGCAGGCCACCGGGTTCTGATCAATACCGTACTGAGACTTGCACATGAAAGTAGTGGGAGGAGTGTTATTGTTACATTCGATCCACATCCGAGGGAAATTATTAATCCCGGACAAGCAGGAATCAAATTGTTAAGCTCTTTAAAAGAGAGAAAAGAGTTGTTATCTGACCTGGGTATTGATGAAATGGTTGTTATACCGTTTGATAGAGATTTTTCACTTATGACTTCCGAGCAGTTTGTTAAACAGGTTATTTGGGATAAGATCGGAGTTCAACATTTTGTGATTGGATATGATCATCATTTTGGCAGAGACAGAAAAGGCACGATCGAAACGGTAAATCGTTTGGGTAATGAACTTGGGTTTTTATCACACGTTGTATCAAAACAGGAAGTTGGAGATAAAACTGTAAGCAGTACGGCCGTAAGAAAAGCCATTCAGGATGATGGGGATATGAGTCAAGCCGCAAAATTTCTTGAAAGATTTTATATTCTGAATGGAACGGTTATTCATGGTGATAAACGGGGGAAAGCCCTGGGGTTCCCCACAGCCAATATTCAACCGGATAACCCGGCTAAAATTATTCCGAAAAATGGGGTGTATGCAGTTTGGATACGGGTAGATGGAGAGTACCAAAAAGGAATGATGAATATTGGAATGAGACCTACATTTGAGGGAGCATCCTACTCACTTGAGGTTCATATTCTTGAATTTGATATGAATATTTATGGGAAAGAGGTTCAAATTCAGTTCGTTAGCCGAATTCGTGATGAGAAGACTTTTTCAGGCCCGGACGAACTAAAAGAGCAGCTATCAGCAGATAAAAAAACGACCAACAAACTCTTGAATAACAACTCCCCTGATATTGCAAAACAGGCAAAATAAACGTATTTTGTCATGCTGTATAAGATAAATAAAAGATTATTTACACACTTAAAATGAGTATAACAAAAGAACAGAAAAAAGATATAGTAAAAAAGCATAGTGGGACTGAAGGAAATACAGGATCCACGGAAGCACAAATTGCGATTCTAACTGCCCGTATTAAAGATTTGACTGAGCATTTAAGCGCTAACCAAAAAGATCACGCCTCCAGAAGAGGATTGTTGATGATGGTTGGTAAGAGAAGAAGACTTCTCAATTACCTGATGAATAACAAAATTGAAAAATACCGTGAGCTGCTTAAAGAGCTCGGTATTCGTAAATAGGCATTTCTTATGGGGTACGCTTTTCGGCGTACTCTTTTTTTTATCCTCAACGATTACCTGAGCAGATCTTATGGGAATCTTTGTTTGATATGCTAACCAAAAGGATAATAGACGAATAAAAACGATTAGAAAAAAAACAGATATGAAAGAAGATTTTAGAAGTGTAGAATTTGCACCCGGTAAAACAATTTCTGTGGAAACAGGAAGACTCGCAAAATTAGCGGATGGTGCAGTTATGGTAAGAATGGGTGATACAATGGTGCTTTGCACTGTTGTGAGTGCCAAAGAGGCAAAACCGGGACAGGATTTTTTCCCGATGGTTGTTGACCTGCGTGAAAGTTTCACGGCAGCCGGTAAATTCCCGGGCGGTTTTATGAAAAGAGAAGGTCGTCCATCGGATGGTGAAACTCTTGCCAGCCGATTGATTGATCGTAGCTTGAGACCTCTATTCCCAAAAGGATATGTAAATGAAACACAGTATATTTGTCAGATTTATTCATCTGATGGTCAAAATGAAGCTGATGTTTTAGGTGCATTTGGCGCATCGGCAGCAACACACATTTCCGGTATACCATTTGACGGACCCATGGCGCAGGTTAAGGTGGGACGTATAGATGGAGAGTATATCATCAATCCAACCATTGATGAGCTAAAAGTGAGCGATATGGATCTGATCGTTGCAGGAACTGCCAAGAGTGTGATCATGATCGAAGGTGAAATGAAAGAGATCAGTGAAAATGAGATGCTTGAGGCGGTTAAAGAGGGCCATAAAGCGATCGTAAAACTGTGTGAATTTCAGGAAGAGCTCAGAAAAGAGTATGGTGTAGAAAAACGTGAATTTGTTCCTGTTGAAGCAAATAAAGATTTGGAAACCAAGGTTGCGGAACAAGTGGGTGATCAATTAAAAGAGATTGTCGCATCCGGACTCAGTAAAGAGGAGTTCAGTGCAAGACTCCGTGAAGTGAAATCAGAGATTAAAGAGTCAATTACTGCAGAAGAAGGATTCGAAGATGCGGGTGGAGAGATCTCAGAGATATTTGGAAACCTGGTTAAGGATACTGTCAGAAATATGATCCTTGAAAACAAAAAACGCATTGACGGACGTGCACCTGAGGATATTCGGGATATATGGACTCAGGTAGGTTATCTGCCAAGAACTCACGGATCAGCTATCTTTTCACGCGGAGAGACACAGGCATTGGTATCCGTTGCACTGGGTACAAAGCGTGATGCCCAAAGTATTGATACACTCTTCTACGAAGAAGATCAGACTTTTATGCTGCATTACAACTTCCCTCCATATTGTGTAGGAGAAGCCGGATTTATGCGTGGACCGGGACGTCGTGAGATTGGTCATGGCCATCTTGCCCAACGGGCATTAAAAATGGTCCTGCCTGATTTTGAAGAGTTCGGATATGTCATTCGTGTACGCTCAGACATCACCGAATCAAACGGATCCTCTTCGATGGCATCCGTTTGTGGTGGATCGATGGCCATGATGGACGCAGGGGTTCCACTACCTAAACCGGTTGCCGGTATTGCAATGGGTATGATTGTAGGTGACAAAAACACCGTTGTACTCTCTGATATTCAGGGTGAGGAGGATTTTATGGGTGACATGGACTTTAAAACTGCCGGTACAGCTGATGGTATCACGGCTACTCAAATGGACATGAAAGTTCAGGGAATCAGCTTTGAAATCATTGAAGAAGCTTTAAGTCAGGCACACAAAGGAAGATTGCATATTCTGGGTAAAATGGCAGAGACCATTTCCAAAACTCGGGAAACACTTTCCCAATATGCGCCACAATTTATTCGTATGACGATTGATGGTGATAGTATTGGTGCTGTTATTGGTCCGGGTGGTAAAGTGATTCAAACACTACAGAAAGAGACAGATACAGAAATCTGGATTGAGGAAGATGAAAGTGGAAAAGGACAAATCACTATCTCTGCCGATAGCCTTGAAAAAGCTGAAAATGCGAAGAAACGTATTCAGGCAATTGCCGGTGATCTTGATGAGGGAGCTGTATACAAAGGAATCGTGAAAGCGATTAAAGAGTATGGTGCATTTGTTGAGATAGTACCGGGTAAAGAGGGTTTACTTCATATTTCCGAATTGGAACATGGCCACGTTAAAAATGTGGAAGATGTATTGTCTGTTGGAGATGAAGTGGATGTGAAACTGCTAAAAGTAGAGCATGGTGGAAAATTACGACTTTCCAGAAAAGCACTTTTACCTAAAGAAGATGAATAATTCATTCTGAATTTCAGAGTTAATTTATATAGATAGAAGCGGCTTCATCATCAATGAAGCCGTTTTTTTTTATTATTTATATGGAGCCTTTGAAAAACCTGTTCTTTTGTCCAATCTCTGCGTTATCAGAGAAT
>JBBDJK010000133.1:0-15389 GCA_040879905.1 Balneolaceae bacterium
GTATAAACCCTTCTGGGGATTGCCAGTCGGACCAGTTCCATCTGCGCCGGTTTTTCACTGCCATCCGGTTGTAATCCAAACATCACACTCCCTATTTCCACTGCACGAATTCCTCCCACCAGATAGAGTGCATTCGTAAGGCTCCATGCCGGATATTCAAGGGCAGGGATATGTGGTAACATCTCTTTGGCATCAATATACACCGCATGGCCACCGGTAGGTTGCACAATAGAGATTCCTGCCAGTGACAATTTTTCTCCGAGGTACGCCGTCGAGCGTATTCGATATCGTAAATACCCCTCGTCAAGAGCTTCATAAAGTCCAATCGCAACGGCTTCCATATCGTATCCCGCCATTCCGCCATACGTTGGGAATCCTTCCGTCAAGATTGTGAGGCTTCGACATTTTTTAGCAAGATTGTCAGCATTCATCGCAAGAAATCCACCGATATTGGACATTCCATCTTTTTTGGCACTCATCGTACATCCATCTGCATAACTGAACATTTCTTGTGCAATTTCAATCGGTGATTTTTCTTCATAACCGGCCTCCCTTGTTTTTATAAACCAGCTGTTTTCTGCAAATCGGCAAGCATCTATAAAAAAGGGTATCCCATATTTTCGAGCAATGTGAGAGACCCCTTTAATGTTTTTCATACTGACCGGCTGACCACCACCGGAGTTATTCGTCGTCGTAATCATTATAACCGGTATATTCTCTTTCCCTCTCTCTTTTATGGTTTTTTCAAGCTTTTCTATATTCATATTCCCTTTAAAGGGATGTATTTTTTGAGGATCTTTCCCCTCATCAATCACCAGGTCAAGCGCCTCTGCGCCATTATGTTCAACATGAGCTCTGGTTGTGTCAAAATGGGTGTTATTGGGTATGATATCTCCTTTTTTGGCAATGGTTGTAAATAGAATATTTTCAGCTGCCCTACCCTGATGAGTAGGGATCACATGTTTGTAACCGGTTATATCCTGTACGGCAGTTTCAAAACGATAAAAAGACTCCGAACCGGCATACGATTCATCACTTGCAATCATTCCGGACCACTGAGCAGAAGACATCGCACCGGTACCACTGTCGGTAAGCAGATCAATTAAAACGTCTTTGGCTTTCAGTAAGAAGGGGTTATAACCTGCTGCCTTCAGTAATTTCGTTCTCTCTTTCATCGATGTAAATCGAATCGGCTCAACTGATCGAATTCTAAAAGGCTCGATAATGGTGTTGCTGTAAAAATCTTTTAGTTTCATCTGTTTGATTGTCTATTGTTTCCCATTAATATGAATATGACCTAAAGGTAGGGATTGTTATCTGTAAAACTCTAATTCAAACTCAACAAACACAGTCGGCATAAAAATAGGTTCTGTCATCTAAGAAATTGGAAGCAATGGATATAATTTTTATAATAAGATAAAATAGTCTTGTAACTTAATATCTTCTTCATACTAACCCCTTATTGTAGCAATACGAATTTATATCACTAATTTTATAACCATTTAAACATATTCATTATGAATTTTGATCAATCAGATTACAAACATTTATCCAATACTTCTGTTGGACACGTAGTTGCAAAGAACTATAAATCAGCAGAAATATTCTCAAAATATGGAATTGATTTCTGTTGTGGCGGTGGGATCAGCATTGAAGAAGCGTGTAAGAAAAAACAAATTGATACTAATGATGTGTTATCTGATTTGAAAAAATTGGATCAGGTTGAATCAAAATCCCAAAATTTTAATGCTTGGGATATCGATTATTTGATTGATCACATTATCGATACTCATCACCGTTTTGTAAGGAATAAAACTGTTGAAATATCTGCTTATGCAAATAAAGTAGCCAAGGTTTATGGAAAACAATACCCTGAAAATGTAACCATTTCCCAAAAATTTGATCTGCTTTCTGAAGACTTAATTAGACATTTATCAGATGAAGAAGAGACCGTATTCCCACTTATTCGATCCGTTAAATCAAACAGAACCAAAGGTATTGAGATTACAAAGGAGCAGATTGATTCCTTAAATAAACATCTTGTTTCGATGATAACCGATCACGATGGCGCCGGACAAATTCTTAAAGAACTTCGTAATCTAAGTAATAATTACACTCCGCCAACCGATGCCTGTACGACCTACAGAGTTCTCTATAATAATTTGGAATTGTTTGAATCTGATCTTCATATGCATGTACATCTTGAGAATAATATATTATTCAAAAAAGCAGAGCAGTATATTTGATCCAATGACTCCCTTCATTATCATATTGGGGGGAGTTTATTTGTAATGGTTCAATCAATAATGTATGTGTCTATAATCATTGATTTATCATGCCCAAAACCGTACGACTATTTATTAAAGCAGGGATTTTATACTTCCTTACGGGAAGTTTACTCGCATTTATATCACAAATCCCTTCTATAAATACCGGCGCATTATTACTACCGGTTTATTGGCATATGATTGTCGTTGGCTGGATTACACAGATCATAATGGGAGTCTCGCTCTGGATGTTTCCCAGAAGCGCTAATCAAAAAAGGAGAACAACGGATAAGTTCACCATTCAATGTTCCTTTTGGTTACTAAATACAGGACTCATACTCCGATTTTTGTCAGAACCGTTTATACCTTTATTCCCGGCAGATCATATTGTAAAGTGGACCGTACTCATCTCTTCAATTCTTCAGATATCTGCTATTTTGTTATATGTCATTGAAATCTGGCCGCGAGTCAGAGGCAAAATTTCAAAAAACTGAGGGGACTAATGCCAATTCAATCTGTCTGGATGATACGACTGTCTCTTATTTGGCTGCTCATTGCTTCAGGTTTAGGTGCTTTATTATTTATTCATAAAACCATACCACTACACCCCTCAATTTGGTCATTGCTGCCTTTACACTATGAAATAGCGATCTGGGGATGGATCGTCCAATTTGTATTGGGAACAGCATATTGGATCTTTCCAAGGTTTCTGGAAGGCGAACCCAGAGGCTCAAAATTTTGGGCAGATAGTATTGGTTGGATATTTAATATTGGATTGATCATATCACTTACAAGTTATCTTTTTTTTGGAATCAATTATTTGCCACTCATTGGACGTGGATTGATACTGATGAGCCTGTTCATATTTATATTTTTGATTTGGAGCAGGGTTGTGAGTTATAGAAACAACGAACTCAAAACATAAATAAAAATAGAAACGTTATTTACTTGACATTCTAAACGAAGTAATATTATATTAAGACATAATACTCTTATATCTTATATGATACTCTCAAAATCTAGCATTTATGGACTACGCGCTTCGATTCTTTTGGCTAAAAAGAATCGGATGGGGTTTACCACGATTAGAGAGCTGAGTGAAGAATTAAATATTTCGTTTCATTTTCTGACAAAAGTACTTCAGGAATTAACAAAATCTGAAATTATGGTGTCGTTTAAAGGACCAAATGGTGGAGTTAAATTAGCCAAACCACCCAATAAAATAACATTTAAGGAGATTGTGAATTCAATAGATGGCAATTATATTATTCACGATTGCCCATTGGGTTTATCTGAATGTGGCGAATTGGATCCATGCCCCCTTCACGATCAGTGGATGGATTTGAAGTGGAATTTAGAAGTTATGATGGCGAAAACCACACTGGACGATATATTAGCACGATCTCAACATTACAAAACCGTTTTTGCAAAAAATCATTTATCATAAACTATAGAAAGCCTTTTTTTGATTTTAAATAAGATAACTAACTCTTAATATCTATCTTGATGAATTACATAAAGCTATTTAACACATCATTGATGCTATCACTACTATTCTTCACATTGTCAGCCTGTGGAGGAGAATCGCCCGATCGTCCTTCCGGAAATTCAGAATCCGAAGTTGAAGGGTTAAGTGCATTTGAACTGGAGCACGGTATTGGCCCGGTTACCGAAGTGGTTGAACTGGGTGAACTTGATCCCGATTTGGCAGCCGAGGGTAAAGAGGTGTACGAGGCCAAATGCACGGCTTGCCACAAACCAACCGAACGATACATAGGCCCCGCATCGGGAGAAATTCTTGACCGCCGTTCCCCTGCTTATATCATGAATATGATTATGAACCCCGACGAGATGACCAGTAAGCATCCCGAAGGAAAGAAAATGATGCTGGAGTATATGGCCCCCATGCCCTATCAAAACGTAACTATTGACCAAGCACGAGCGATTGTTGAATATTTCAGAACCATTGAAATACCTAACGAAACTGAATCCGAAACCGAAACCAATCAATAAAACCTAAACCAATATTTACTATGAAACCAATAACAAAAACAAAACGATTTTTATGGTGGTCTGTCCCGTTTATCGCTGTTCTTGCGTTCACCCTCTACGGGTGCCCTTCACAGCAAAATTTATCGAGCTCGGGTGATGCCGCACAAAAAGTATATGTAGCTCCCGGCGAGCATGATGAATTTTACGGAATGTTTTCCGGCGGTTACAGCGGCCAGATGACTGTCTATGGATTACCTTCCGGCCGACACCTCTACACCATTCCTGTATTTTCAGTGGCACCTGTAAATGGTTATGGCTATTCTGAGGAAAGCAAACCCATGCTTCAAACAACGCATGGATTTATTCCCTGGGATGATGCCCACCACCCCGAAATGTCACAGACCGATGGTGTTCCCGACGGGCGATGGATTTTCATCAATGCGAATAATACTCCTCGTGTTGCCCGTATCGATTTCTCAAATTTTCAAACAGCAGAAATCATTGAGATTCCAAACGCTGCAGGAAACCACGCCTCTCCGTTTGTTACAACCAACACTGAATATATTTCAGCTGCAACACGTTTCAGTATTCCGATGGATGAGGAAAGCCTGGAAAATCAGGACGTATCCATCTCCTCATATGCAGAGAACTTTAAAGGAACACTCACCTTTATTAAAATTGGTGATGAGGGTGAAATGAGTATCGATTTTCAGATTCTTGTTCCCGGATTTAACTACGACCTTTCTCACGCAGGAAAAGGCCCGTCTGAAGATTGGTCATTCTTTACCACCTATAACTCAGAAGAGGCTCACACACTGCTCGAAGTAAACGCATCCAGAAACGATAAAGACTTTATTGCGGCCGTAAACTGGAGAAAAGCAGCCGAACTGGTTGCTAATGGTGCCGGAAGAGAAATTTCGGCTCCGCATTACCGGAACTACATGGATCACAATGAGCAGAGGGCAAAATCAGAGCTGATTGAAACCGTGAAGGTACTCGACCCCATTGAAAACCCCGGTATCATTTATTATTTGCCTACTCCAAAATCACCGCACGGTGTTGATGTTGATCCATCCGGTCAATATATCGTGGCCGGCGGCAAATTATCTTCCGTACTTCCTGTTCATTCATTTGAAAAAATGATTCAGGCCATCGAAAATGAGGACTTCGAAGGAGAAGTGGATGGAATACCTGTACTCAACTATGATTCCGTTATTCATGCAGAGGTAGAAAATGCCGGTATCGGTACACTTCATACCGAATTTGATGGAAACGGCTTTGCCTATACAACGGCATTTATCTCATCAGAAATCGTGAAGTGGAGCCTGGATACCTTTGAAGTTGTGGATCGTATTGACACATACTATTCACCCGGTCACCTTATGATCCCCGGCGGAGACAGCAGACAACCCGAAGGAAAATATCTCGTTGCTTTGAATAAGATTACGAAAGATCGATATTTGCCAACAGGCCCTGAACTTTTCCATTCAGCACAGCTTATCGATATATCCGGAGATAAAATGCAGTTACTTCTTGACTTCCCAACCGACGGTGAACCTCACTATGCACAGGGTATTGCCGCCGATATCGTAAAAGAACGACAAATCAGGTTTTATGAGCTCGAGAATAACAATCACCCGGATGCTGTTAAGAGTGAGAGTGAAACCCGGGTAGTACGCGATGGTAATGAAGTACACGTCTATATGACCACAATTCGCAGCCATTTTACCCCGGACAATATTGAAGGAATAAAAGTTGGTGATAAAGTCTATTTCCACATTACGAATCTGGAGCAAGACTGGGATGTACCGCATGGCTTTGCTATTCTGGGAGCACGTACGGCAGAACTTCTGATTATGCCCGGTGAAACCAGAACTCTGGTTTGGGAACCACAGAAACCGGGTGTATTCCCATTCTACTGTACGGACTTTTGTTCAGCTCTTCACCAGGAAATGCAGGGATATGCACGGGTATCACCGGCTAACTCTGATGTACCTATTACATTCGGAACCGGTAGCTGATTTTAAGAAAAAATATTGTGGAAAGGGTTTTGACCGGCCCTTTCCTCTTTACTGAAAATTTCACTCAAAGAGAGGGTTTTATGAAAACAAAAGAAAGAGTTTTAATGGCCATCGCGGCCTTGTTGCTGGGCTTCGTGTTTATGGTCCCTATATGGTCTATTGATATGGATGCACCACAATATCCCGAAGGAATAGGAATGAAAATTTCTGTCAACAAAATTGAAGGACAGAAAAAGAATGATCTTCAAAATATTAACGGACTAAACCACTACATTGGGATGCAGGAAATTAACCCCGACTCTATCCCTGAGCTCAAAATTATGCCCTGGATTTTTATTTTTCTGATTGTCTCGGGACTTGGAATCGCTATATGGGGAAACAGAACGGCGCTTCTTATATGGATCATCCTGTTTGTTCTTTTTGCCATCGCCGGCCTGATTGACTTCTACATCTGGGGATACGATTATGGCCATAATCTGAGTGAAGACGCCGCGATTAAAGTTCCCGGCATGACGTATCAGCCACCACTAATCGGTACAAAACAACTGCTGAATATTACGGCATCGTCCTGGCCCGGTATCGGATTTTACATTTCGTTGGTTAGCATGGGTCTTGCATCGTACGCATTTTGGTCAAGCAAACCATCATCATAAATAAAATCTGTTTGGAGAGCTATTATGAAAAAAAGTCTTGTCTTATCAATCCTGTTATTACTGCTGCTAAGTTCTTGCATCAGCCAGGAGCCCAAAGAGGTAAATCTGTATACTGATGAATGCGCCTACTGTAAAATGGTTATTTCTGATCAGCAGTTTGTCTCTCAACTCGTTTCAGAAAAGGGAAAATCATATCCGTTCGACAGTATTGAATGTATGGCGGCGTATACCTATCAAACACCGGAAATAGCCGAAAATGCAATGTTCTACATGGCAGACTATACACAGCAAGGTCAATGGTTAATGGTGGGAAACGCTGATATTTATCACTCCGAAAGCGTTCGGAGTCCAATGGGCCTGTCGCTCTTTGCACTACCCGGACAGGAAACAGTTCCATCAGAAATTACCGGCGCAGATCAGCTGGATTGGGATAAAACCATACAATTTGTTGTAGAGCAATGGAACGTAAAACGATGAAGAATTCCCTTTTTTTACATCTATTTCGGACACGACGTCTTAAATCTCTTTGGTATGCAATATGCCTTCTCTTTTTACCACTAATGGCTGCTGCCCAAAGTCCGTCTGTTATTGTAGAAAACAGCAATTTATCTGATTTTTCAAGAGTCATTCAGGAAGCAGATTCCGGAGCAACCATTCTTTTAGAACCGGGGACGTACGCTGTTAACGGGCTGCTGATCGATAAACCACTCACTATAGATGGGCAAAACAGCGCCGTACTCGACATTGGAGGAGAGGGATATGGCCTGATTGTGATGGGGGAAGACATTACACTGCAAAATTTTGAAATCAAAAATTCCGGCTTCGGTTTTATGGATGACTATGCTGCTATTCTCGTAGAGGATAGCCGGAATATCCTCATCGAGAACCTTACACTCACCGATAACTTCTTTGGGATATTTGTCGCAAAAAGTGAAAAAATCGAAATTACCAATAACAAAATCATTTCCAACGCCAAGCGCCAAACCACTTCCGGCAACGGCGTACATATATGGTACAGTAAGGATGTTGAAGTACACCAAAACGAAATTACCGGCCATCGAGACGGTATCTACCTCGAGTTTGTTGAGGGCAGCATGATCACAGGAAACAATGTGTACAGCAATATTCGCTATGGTCTCCATTTTATGTATTCCGACGACTGCAGCTACATCGGAAACGAATTTCGCGACAATATATCGGGCGTGGCTGTGATGTACACCAAAAACGTGATTATGCGCCATAACCTTTTTGTTCAAAACTGGGGAGCTAACCGCTACGGATTACTGCTCAAAGAGATCAACGACAGCGTGGTTCAGTTTAACCGGTTTGATACGAACTCCGTGGGAATTTACAGCGAAGCTTCGAACCGTGTGGAGATTCAGCAAAACGAATTCTATAACAATGGCACCGCCATTCGTATGATGGCCAACGGACTGGACAACCGAATTGAAAAAAATAACTTTATAAGCAATGTTTTTGAGGTATCGACGAACAGCCGATCGAATCCGAACCACTACGAAGGCAACTACTGGAGTCAGTACAAAGGCTACGACCTCGACCGGGACGGTGTGGGAGATGTGGAGTATAGGCCTGTACGGCTATTTTCGCTCTTTGCCGAGCGCCAGCCGTTGTCACTCATTATGTTGCGAAGTATGATGGCCGGACTGCTCGATACTGCCGAGCGTGTATTTCCCGTACTGACACCCAAAAATCTTGTTGACCCCAAACCCGCAATGGAACCTATTCAATGATTCAAATAAACCAATTAACGAAAACATTTGGCCAGCTCGAGGTACTAAAAGGCCTCACACTTGATATACCTGATGGTCAGGCTACCGGAATTGTTGGACCCAATGGCGCCGGAAAAACAACCCTTATTAAAACCTTACTGGGATTGGTGAAGCCTGATTCGGGTAACATCACCATCAATGAAATTCGCCTGAACGGCAATTACGATTATCGCCGAAACATTGGCTATATGCCACAACAGGCTCGGTATCCCGAACAGATGATCGTTTCAGATTTGCTTGATTTTATTGAAGACCTTCGTGGGGAAGAAGCTGTCTACAAACAGAATTTGATCAACGAATTTAACCTGCAACCGGAGCTCCATAAGCAGCTTCGGGTGCTATCGGGTGGCAATAAGCAGAAAGTTGGTGCCACTCTCGGTATGATGTTTAATCCGCAGATTCTGTTTTTTGATGAGCCCACTGCCGGGCTTGATCCCCGTTCCAGTTTCATCTTTAAAGAGCGTATTCAGAAAGAGAAACAAGCCGGCAAAACAGTCCTCATTACCTCTCACATTATGAGTGAGCTGGAGCAGCTTGTGGATCACGTGATCTTTATACTCGAAGGCGACGTTAAATACTACGGCAGAATTGATGAACTGCTCAAAGAGAACCGGCAGGAACGGCTCGAGGGTGCCATTGCCAAACTGATGGAGGAACCCATACAATGATGAAGGTTTACTGGCAAATACTACGAAATGAATTTCAGACTTTACTGCGTGCAAAATGGGTTCTCGGTTACGGCCTTATCTTTCTGCTTCTCACAGATACACTCTTTCGGTTTGCCGGCGGAGGAACCGAAGTATGGGTAAGTGTAAGTAACATCATGTTGCTGCTTATACCCATTATCAGTCTTATCTATGGCCTTCTCTACATTTATCAGTCACGAGACTACCTGGAACTACTGCTCACACAGCCTGTAAACCGTTCCACTCTTTTTTGGGGTCTGTACACCGGAATATCGGCACCACTAACCGTTGCCTTTATAGTTGGCTCTGCCCTGCCGCTTGCCTGGCATGGCGGGTTAACGGAAGGCTCTGCCTCTCAGCTCTTTTTAGTACTGACACTGGGATCTATACTCACATTTATATTTGTAGGCCTTGGCTTTGTAATGGGACTTTGGTTCTACGACGACAAGATTAAAGGCTTTGGTTTCTCCATCATAATCTGGCTCTTCATGGCCGTCATTTACGACGGGCTCATTATGATAATTATTTTCATGTTTGGTGATTATCCGCTCGAAACGGGCATTATTACCGTAACCATGCTCAATCCTATGGATCTTGCAAGGATCTTAATCCTGATGGAGTTCGATATCTCCGCGCTGATGGGATATACAGGCGCTGTGTTCAATCAATTTTTCGGCACATCTTTGGGGACGTTTGCTTCTTTTGCAATGCTATCACTTTGGCTCGTAATTCCTGCCTATGCGGGACTTCGGGTTTTCAAAAAGAAAGATTTTTAAGCCGGTACATCATATCTTCATCTGTATTGAATATTCTTTCTGAAATTTGATACAATATTCGGGAAGTAATTAATCAATCAGGGTATGACTTCAACAGATAGAAAATACATACGGCGATGGTATTGGAGCGGAGCCATTCTTGTTCTCTTGATGGTAATCATAGGCGGTATTACACGGTTAACTGATTCGGGGCTTTCTATGACAGAGTGGGAGCCTATTATGGGAACGATACCTCCCATGAGTGATGCCGAATGGATTGACGCATTTGAGCAGTATAAACAGTATCCCGAATACCAGCAGGTGAACCGGGGAATGTCACTTGGAGAGTTTAAATACATTTTTTTCTGGGAATATTTTCACCGGCTGATCGGCAGGGTGCTTGGCCTTGTATTTATTATCCCGTTCGCATGGTTTCTCATTAAAAAGAAATTTGATGCACAACAAATCCGCCGGAGTATTTTTCTTCTTGTGCTTGGTGTTGGGCAAGGTGTAATGGGATGGTATATGGTAATGAGTGGATTGATTGATATACCTGCTGTGAGTCATTACAGACTTGCTGCCCATTTATCACTCGCATTTATCATTTTTGGTACCTGCCTCTGGTTTGCAATGGATCTGTATGAAAAAAAACAGTACACAATTCAGGGTGGATCGGAATTGAAAAAATGGCTCTATTTATTCAGTTTTTTGTTACTCATACAAATAGTCTGGGGTGCATTTGTGGCCGGACTCAACGCGGGTCATATCTACAATACATTTCCAAAAATGTATCAGTATTGGCTGCCTCCCGAGTTGTGGATATCAGAACCACTGGTTATTAATTTTTTTGAAAATATTGTGACTGTACAGTGGATGCATCGTCTGGTTGGCTCACTTCTGGCTCTCATCGTGATTGTGCTTTGGATCCGATCCTATCAATTAAAAACGGATATGCCGACCAAAATGTGGAGTCTTACACTTTTCTCTGTTGTTTTACTTCAATACTTGATCGGTGTTTTTACGCTCATTTACCATGTACCGGTATGGCTCGGCGTACTCCATCAGGCAGTAGCCATGATCCTCGTCGGCATCCTTTTGGGCTTCTTCCACCATTTAAAAAATCATGTCCCCAATACACATAGAACATAAATTGGTCATGATTAAATTCGGAAAGAACTTCCTGGACTACTTTCCATTTAAATACTTCACTATAAATACCATTTTTTGACGACATTTGGTTATCCTGATTTACGTTGCCTTTTTCGTTAAATTTGGTCAACCTATTTCAGGGCGATACATTCTGTGTTCATTTTTAACCCCGACAAGCGTGTCGGAGCTATTCATGTTTTGACTTGGCAAGTGTGTCGGGGCTATTACTTCTCACTTTTCACTTTTCACTTTTCACTAAAAATGTCTCCCTTTAAACAGATAAAACAGTTCTCCCTTCTCAGCTTTATGATCGCTGTGATAACAGGGATTCTCTATCGATATGGGATGCTATACCCCATTCCCGATTCACTTCATCTGTCTGATATACGACATGCCCATTCGCATCTAATGTTGTTCAACTGGGTTTGTCCACTCATTATGTTGTTTATGGCTGAGCAATTAATAGCTTTATCAGACGGTGAGCCAACGGATCATGATAGGTTGGTCAGACAATTTCGAAACTGTTTATATTCCATTTTATTTTTGGGATTATTATCCTATCCGTTTTTCTTTTTTTTTGGATACCGGCCTGTTCCAATCGGAACATTTAATCTGCCACTGGCCGCTATCATCTCGGGATTGATTATGCTCAATTGGTATTGGTTTAGTTGGATCTATTATAAAAACCGAAAAGGCAAATTGTCACTTTCTTATTCCACGGATCACAGCGGTGTGCTCCTATCTTATCTCACGGAGCGAAGCGGAGTGAAACACAGATCCCGACATGAATCGGAGTTCAAACCTACACTCAGCCTCACCTTTTTTGATGCGTCTCTAGTGGCCCTGTTAATCAGTTCACTGGGCGCCTGGGGGGTTTCCATTTTCCAATTTACCAGTGCAGACAGTGCTCTTATCTCTTCCGCATTGACTCACTTTTTTCTTGCACTTTTCACTGAAGGATGGGCTATACTCGGTATTCTTGGAATTTTATGGAGCCGAGCAGATTTGCATTCTATACCCATTCATAGCGGCTGGCTCTGGATTCCTATACTATTTGGATCCATGCTTATATTCCCGTTTAGCCTGACACAATCGCTCTTATCACCCGTAATGGTCTGGACAGCCAAAACCGGCACATTCCTGATTGCAGGTTCACTTCTTTTGAACCTTTTCTACTTAAATAAAGCCGGACTTTTTAAAGGGTTCATCTGGAAAAGTATCGGATTATTTTTATGCGTAAAAATCATCTTTCAACTAATTGCCATAACACCTGTTGAATTTTGGCCGGGTGATCACGGTTTACGTGTGCTTTATCTTCACCTGGTTCTTTTAGGGTTGGTTTCTACCATTTTATTTACTTCATTTAAGAATCATTTCACTGAGTTGCCCATAATCCTTTTTGTTTTATCTGTTTGGTTTATCATTCTCTCTCTGATGATGATCAGCGGTTACTGGCCACTCCAACTGCAGCCTGCCAACTTGTATTACTGGGTATTGAGCGCAGCAATACTCCCGCTGTTCCCCGCTTTCTGGATATGGGTTCATCATTACAAAACCGAGGTCTAAACCCTGTATTATCAGATTCAGCAAATTCAAAATATATCCATTCGAACTATTCAATTTTCAGATAATTTTGAGCAAATATCACAGAAATTTCATGTTTCGAAACTTTTAAATTCATATTTTAAGATAAAAGAGTCTCAATAATCTATAATAATACATATGCTACTATCAAAATCTTGCGTCTATGGTTTAAGGGCAGCCTTATATCTTGCAAATCAGGAGAAAGGAAAATATATACCCATCCGCCAAATGAGTGATAAGCTTGAAATCTCATTTCATTTTCTTACTAAAATCCTTCAACAATTAACAGCAGAGGGAATATTACAATCTTTCAAAGGACCCAATGGTGGAGTTCGTTTGGTTCGCAAAGGAAGTGAAATACCACTGATGGATGTAGTGGTTGCGATTGACGGTTCAAAATTATTAACCGAATGTGCACTCGGGCTTCCCGGTTGTGGCGTAAAAGCCCCGTGTCCGATTCATGATAAGTGGGCTGAAACCCGTGATTCTATCCGTGAAATGCTTGAGAGTTCAACATTAACGGAATTGGTTAAGAAAGGAAAAGAAGAGAATCTTCGTCTCACTGCTGATAGTGGATTTGACATCCTTTTTAACGATTAAGTCACGAGCCGTTCTGTGAATTCTGTAAATGATGATCTTTTAAAACTGGTATCAAAATACAATGTGCCCGGGCCGAGGTATACCTCCTATCCGACTGCGGTACAGTTTTCAGAAAATTTTGATAAGGATCAGCTCAATGAAAATGTGGCCATGCTAGCCATTGAGGCTGCCCCCGTTTCGCTTTATATTCATATCCCATTCTGTCACTCCTTGTGCTGGTACTGTGGCTGCACAAAGGTCATCACTAAAAATCCTGCCAGTGCAGATCGTTATCTGGACTATTTGGAAAAAGAGATGGAATTGGTTTCAGCCGGCCTGCATCCGGACATTCAAGTTAAACAGATTCATTTTGGCGGAGGCACTCCAACATTTCTGTCACCCATTCAGTTAAGAAGGCTCGGTGCGTCTATTCATCACTATTTCAACCTTCACACCGATGTTGAATTCAGCGTCGAAATTGATCCCCGAAGGGTAAGTGAAGAACATATCAGTACTCTTCAAGAGATCGGTTGTAACCGCGCATCCATTGGCGTGCAGGATACAAATGTGGATGTGCAAAAAGCGATTCATCGAATACAACCCTTTAATCAAACTGAAAAAGTCACTCGATTTCTTCGTAAATATGGGATGAACAGCATAAATATGGATCTGATTTATGGGCTGCCAAAACAGACCCTGCAAACATTTAAAAAGACAATCGAGGATGCTGTAAGTCTCAATCCGGATCGATTTGCCATTTATAGTTACGCACATATCCCATCCGTGATGCCCTCTCAAAAGTTACTGAATGAAGATGATCTGCCGGAGACAAATGAAAAATTAAGATTTTTGGTATATGCCATCGAAACATTACCAAAATATGGGTATACGTTTATCGGCATGGATCATTTTGCCAAAGATAACGATGAACTGAGTCTTGCCCTTCGGAATGGTACTTTACAGCGAAACTTTCAGGGTTACAGTACACATGCTGATCTGAATATGATCGGATTGGGGATGTCCGCTATCTCTCAAAACAATCGTTTTTATACTCAAAATGAGAAAGATCTTCAGGATTATTATGATGCGCTCGACCGGAACCGGCTTCCTGTCAGAAAATTGCTCAAACTTACTGATGATGATCAACTAAGGAAACAGATCATCATGCAGATTATGTGCAAGGGTGAATTACACTATGATCTAATCCAAACCTCCTTCAAGAAAACATTTTCTACTGAAATAGAGCATTTGAAGCGATTTGAAGAGGACGGTTTACTCACAAACCATGAATCCGGTTTTAAGATTACTTCACCGGGCAGACTTTTTATTCGAAATATTGCAATGGTTTTTGATGACTATCTAAAAGAAAAACAGCATCAAACATCATACTCTAAAACAGTCTGAATAATAGTGCTCTTTTGAACATTGGTTATCCAAAAAAACCTCCTGCTGCCTGGATGAATCGATAATTTACCTTCGGGATTACTTATATAAATTAAAGTCAGGATCCGGAACATCAATCTGTCTTATTTAGCCCTTTCTCATTCATCGGAAGTGTAAACCGAACAGTGGTTCCTTTACCGGGTTCACTTTCAACAGATAATTGACCCCCATTCTTATCAATAAAATCTTTGCACAAATCAAATCCAAGGCCTGTTCCCTTTTCACCGGAGGTACCCTCATTAGTAAATGTCTGACCATCTGAAAGTAACTTCTGTACAGAATCTTTGGTCATACCCACACCGTAATCCCTAACTGTGATCTCTATCTCATTTTTCTCGAATTGTTTTCCGAACACTTCAATTTTACTCTCCTTATGGCTGAATTTTATGGCATTATTTACAAGATTAAAGATGACGATAGCAAATAAATTTGAATCAGCGTAAGCTTCTAACCCATTTTCAATATCCATG
>JBBDJK010000134.1:0-15338 GCA_040879905.1 Balneolaceae bacterium
CGGATTGGTCGCCTGACGGGAAAGATCTGGTATTTATTTCAAATGTAAGCGGCTTTTTTGATATATATAAAATAAATATTGAAAGCCGGGAAATCGTCAGGCTTACAGATTCACTTTCAATGGATATTGCGCCTTCATGGTCGCCGGACGGGTTAAAAATTTTATTTTCATCAAATCGTTATGGTACTTTTGACCTGTTTGTCATGGATTCTGACGGTTCTAATTTGACACGTCTGACGGATTCAGAATATCATGAAAATTATGGAAGCTGGTCGCCTCAAGGGTCCAGAATTGCCTACCTCTCGACCGAGAGAGGAGAGGTACATCTTTTTGTAATGAATGCAGACGGATCAAGAAAACGCATTGTTACTCGATAAGAGAGGGGTAAAAACAAAAAATGTATCTTGTAACTTTCAATGAATTTAAAACAGAGAAGTCATGAGTAAAGAAATTGATTCATATAAACTGGGTGATATCAGAGTGGTCATCACTGAAACAGACGACCCCAAAAGGTACCTTGTGGACTGTAATGACGGCCATTTTCATTCAGAATTTAAAGTACGTGTTTACGAGTATGAAAATTACAAGCGCCATATGAATCAGACGATCACCAAAGCGTATAATAAGCAACATGAGGAAGATTCCGGCAATGGAGAAACCGGTTCAACGGAATAGGAAAAGGAATAGGAATAGGTAAAGGTTAGCCCACAAGCGGTTTTTATTAAAGGATCAACATTGCATCACCGAATGAGTAGAATCTGTATTTTTTCTGAATGGCGTGTTGATAAATATCCCGGGTCTGTTTAAAACCTGCAAAGGCAGAAATAAGCATCAATAAAGTGCTCTTGGGCAGGTGGAAGTTGGTAATCAGGTGATGGGTCGATTTAAATTCATATCCGGGGGTAATAAATATGTCAGTTTCACCGCTGCAGGCTGAAAATTTCCCATTCTGTTTCACGGCCGATTCCAGTACTCTGACACTGGTGGTGCCAACTGCCGTGATACTTTTTGCACGGTTTAACCCTTCGGCCTGATCAGAGGATAGGCTGTACCATTCACTATGCATGATATGCTCATCAAGGTTATCGGTTTTAACCGGGGCGAACGTTCCAAGTCCTACATGAAGAGTGACTTCCAGGAGTTCAAAACCCTGCGTGGTTAATCGTTTGAGTAGTTCGGGTGTAAAATGGAGGCCTGCTGTTGGGGCGGCTTTACTCCCCTCATCTTTTGCATAAACGGTCTGGTATTGATCAGCAAGGGACTCATCTCGTTGAATATAGGGAGGGAATGGGGTGTGTTTAAAGGGTCGGTAACACGCATGATCCAGAGAATGACTCAATTCAATCGTTCGAATACCATCCGGCGCTATGGAAAGGGTTTTTGCAGAGATCAGTTCTGTTAATTGGATTTTTTTTCCCGTTTTAAACTTTTTCCCGGGCCTGACCATCGCTTCCACTACGTTGCTGTTGAGTGCTTTTGTGACAAACAGTTCAATTTTTTCATCATTAAAAAGCAGTCTGCACTTTTCAACTTTGCTGTTATTTACGACAAGAGAAGTGTTTTCGGGGAGATAACGATCGATATTGTAGAAGAAATCATCCGTAATTCTCTCTTGTTCTCTGTCATAAACAAGAAGCCTGGAGTGATCACGCGGGACTGCAGGTGTTTGTGCGATCAGTTCATCAGGAAGATGGTAATCAAAATGGTCTAACGTATAAGACATAGTTGAGCCGATTACAGGGTACGATATTGGAAATGGAATTAATATTAGAATTGGAAGCAGGGATAATTAAGAAACTATCTATTCTATTTAGTTAGACAAGAAAGGAGCCGGGAATTAGTTTTCGAACAACACTCCCAGTGATTTTTTGACTTCAGTGATGATTCCATCTGGGCCGATTCCCAATTCATCATGAAGTTCTCTCTGAGTGCCATGTTCAACAATCCTATCCGGAACGCCCATAATGGTTATCGGTACACCGGTTCCTTTACCGGCTGCATATTCTGCAACGGCTGAACCGAAACCGCCTAATTGTGTTGCATCCTCAATGGTAATGATCGACTCGTAAGTGGCCAAAATCGTATCGATCAGATCCGTATCAAGAGGTTTTGCATATCTCATGTCAAAGTGGCCAATATCGATCCCTTCTTTTTCAAGTTTTTGTGAAGCTTCAACGACATAATTACCGATCGGGCCAAAACTTAATACGGCTGTTTTATCCCCTTCCCGAATAATTCTCCCTTTTCCGATTTTCGTTTTTTGAAAACCTTCCCGAACAACCATGCCGGTAGCCCGGCCTCGCGGGTATCGAATGGCCCAGGCTGCATCGTCATATTTAGAAGCGGTATAGAGCATATCACGCAGATCCTGCTCATTCATGGGGGAAGAGACAATCATATTGGGAACCGCTCGTAAATAGGCGACATCATAAAGGCCGTGGTGAGTAGGGCCATCAGCTCCGGCCAACCCGGCTCTGTCGATACAGAACACGACCGGTAATTTTTGAATAGCCACATCATGAATCACCTGGTCAAATCCACGTTGTAAAAAAGTAGAATAAAGTGCGGCAAATGCTTTTTTGCCCTGTGTTGCGAGGCCTGCGGCAAATGTAACCGCGTGTTGCTCGGCAATACTGACATCAAAAGCTCTATCCGGAAATGTATTCATCATCGGCCATAAGCTGGAACCACTCGGCATAGCCGGTGTAATAGCGACGATGTCTTCATTATCGGCTGCCAATTCCACGAGAGCTTCACCGAAAACATCCTGATATTTAGGAGGGTTCTTGATGCCATTGGATGGGGGTATCAGGGATTTACCTGTTAATTTATCAAATGGGCTGCTTTGTGCGTGCCATTTTGTTTGCTCTCTCTCAGCAGGTGCAAATCCTTTTCCTTTTACGGTAACAATATGCAGCAGTTTGGGGCCGCCAACGGTTCGCAGGTCTTCTAAATGTCTTCGCAGGGCATCCACATTATGGCCATCCACAG
Organism: Balneolaceae bacterium; assembly: GCA_040879905.1. Taxonomy (GTDB): domain Bacteria; phylum Bacteroidota; class Rhodothermia; order Balneolales; family Balneolaceae; genus Rhodohalobacter. Next base: position 2,992 of record JBBDJK010000134.1, read on the forward strand.
GCCCATAATATTTAAATCCGAGTGCCTGAAACAGAGCTCCCGGAGTTATGGCAGCTGTCATCGCCCGTTCCAGTCTGGAAGCAGCTTTACGCATTTTTTCGCCGGCACCCTTAAAATGACCGAGCAGATCGTAAAGTTCATCCCGCATTTTGTTGAATGTCTTGCTGGTAGTGATCTCCGCAAGATACTCTTTTAATGCCCCTACATTCGGATCAATGGACATGTTGTTATCATTGAGGATTACGAGCATGTCAGATTTTAAAGCTCCGGCATTGTTCATTGCTTCAAAAGCCATACCGCCGGTCATGGCACCATCACCAATGATAGAAACAATTTTTTGATCACTTTTATTAAGATCCCGAGCGATCGCCATTCCCAGGCCGGCTGAGATCGATGTACTGGAGTGGCCAACGCCGAATGCATCGTATTCACTTTCAGAACGTTTTGGGAATCCGGAAAGGCCTTTATACTTCCGGTTTGTATGAAATTCATTTCTTCTTCCAGTCAGAATTTTATGGCCATAAGCCTGATGGCCCACATCCCAAACAATCTGATCGTTGGGAGTATTATAAACATAGTGCAGGGCAACGGTTAGTTCAATGACCCCAAGACTGGCGCCAAAGTGGCCACCATGAACGGAAACGGTATCGATGATGTACTCCCGGAGTTCATCACATACCTGCTGGAGTTGATCCGGAGTCAATTTTTTTAAATCATCCGGCGAGTTAATGTGTTCAAGTAGTGGTCCGGCTTTAGGAATATAAACACCCATATTATCTATTTGTCTTCTTCTTTTTCTTTTTCACTGTTCATGGCCCGATCAATCTGTTCTATCTTCAGGGTCGCGTTTTCCAATGTTTCTGTACAGATTTTAGATAAACTAAGACCCTCCTCATAGAGTTCCACAGATTTTTCAAGTGTGATTGATTGGTCACTAAGCGTTTCCACAATGGCTTCCAGTTTCTCTAAAGCTTCTTCGAAAGACGGTCGTTCCTTTTTGGCCATAATTTGTTGAATAAGATTATGAATCAGATCGGTTAAAGACTGATACAAAAGTCAGTTTTTGAACATCAACCCTTAATAATACGCAAGTTTAAGAGAAAAATGGATTTTGATTTCAAATTTAAAGGTGGAAAGTGAAATTTAATTTATGGGTAAAGCAGCCCTAAATACTGAGTACCAACGGTATAAAAAGTTATTTAGAATAAAAAAAATAAAAAAATTCTGTAAGGAATTGTTCATTTTTGGTTCATATAAGTAAAGAGCACAATTTGGAACAATTTGATTTACAGAGATATTTGGGTAGAAGTGTCAGAGAAATGCAGCCTGAGGAGCAGCCACGGGAGAAATTGTTGAAATATGGAGTGGATTCACTTTCAGAGCCGGAGCTCCTTGCGTTGTTACTCAGAACCGGTTCAAAAGGGATGAATGTAATTGATACATCCAGGGCATTGTTGGATCATTTCAGGGGGCTTCGGAATCTGTCGAAACAAAACTGGCAATCCATGTTGGTGATCCCCGGAATTGCAAAAGTGAAAGCGATCACAATGGAAGCTGTGTTTGAGTTGTCGAGAAGAGTGCAGGTTGCCTCTTTGGGAGATGAGATTAAGATGGTGACCCCCGAAATTGTGGCAGCCTACTTTATGCCAAAACTGAGGGATCTAAGCCATGAAGAGTTTTATGTAGCTTTTTTAAATAATTCAAAGTTATTGCTTGGTTATAAGCGGATCAGTACCGGCGGAAGTACATCAACCATTGTGGAACCGGCAGAGGTGATGCGGCAAGCAATATTGAATCAAGCGAACAGCATAATTTTAATACATAATCACCCCTCCGGGTATCTGAAAGAATCAAAAGCAGATATTATGTTGACGAAACGGTTATGCGAATCGGGCAAGTTATTAAATATTCCGGTTATTGATCATATCATCATAGCCGGAAATGGATTTATCAGTTTTAAAAGTAAAAACCTGATTTAAGAGTCAGATTAGAAGGGGTGTGATGGAATTGGAAGCAAACGACAAATAGCAGATATAAATGGATTGATATGGATTATTCAGAATTGGTAGAAGCGATCAATGAAAAGGATATGAAAAAGGCAAATATGTTGTGCGCCAGGATTATCCCGATTCTGAAAAAGTATCTGATATCAACGGTAGGTGCCACACCGGAAAATGCAGAAGATGCTGTTCAAAAAATGTTTGAGTATGTGATTCCCAAAATTCAAAATAATGAGATTCAATCGCCTTCAGGGCTTCTCTCTTATATGCTGACAAGTGCCAGACACAGTTATTATAAAATATTAAGGGAGTACGATTTGATGGATTATGAGATGATCAATGAACAGTTGGTTAATGAACCGGATCAACCTTGGAGGTTACTGGGGGAGGATAAAGAGTCCATTCTTCTTAGGTGCCTGAATCAACTTAAAAGCCAATATAGAAAACTGGTCCAGTTTATGTTTGACCATCCGAATGCGGACACTGAAGATATTGCAGAGTATTTCGACATATCAGTTAACAATGTATGGATCCGAAAACATCGGGTTATACAGCAGCTAAATGAGTGTGTCAGAGCTAAATATGATAAATAATGTAAAAAAACTGTAAGGAATTCCGAAAAATGGGCTCATACTATAAAGGGTTCCTTATTCCCGTACCCGGGGAATCCCAAACTAAAACCCAACAAAATGAATAACACTGAAACGATTGAATTCTCCAAACGAATTGATTCCTACATTCGCGGAAGACTTAAACAGTCCGAAATTGATAAAATATGGATCGATTTTCTTAAAAATCCCATTCACTATGAATGGTTTGAAACCGAACTTCATTTACGGAGTTTGATCGAAAAAGCTGATAAAGGTAAGAAAGCATTAGTAGCTCTGTCAGTTGAGTCTTCTCAAACCAAATCCAAATCCAAATTTAAAAACCTGATCTTGGCAGCTGCAGGAGTATTGATACTTGCTATTGGATTGTGGTTTACCCTATTAAATAAAACCCAAAATGCCAGTCATCTCGCTTTAACATTCATAGATCCTATGGAAATGGCCGGTACCGGAATCATTAGATCAGAAGATCAGGCACTATCAGAGATCGATATTGAAATTAACAGGGCACTCGCGTTAGCTTATAGCCGGGATTATGAAGATTCAATTGATCGATTTTCAATGTTGTTGAATCGGGATTTAACCATTTCCCGAAAAGTAAGAATTGAATTAAATTTAGGAATTCTATACTACAATATGTCTGAATATGAATCCGCTGAACGGTATCTTCAAACTGTTATTGAAACTGAAACGGTGAGTGCAGCTATTGAGGAGCAGGCCAGGTGGTATATGGCCAATGTGTATCTCAAAATGGGCGATATGAATGAATCACTGCGTACCGCAAAAATGGGTGATCAAATTGGTGGCCGTTATCATTTTCTTTTGTCAGATTTGATTACCAACCTGGAAAATTGGATGGAACAGCATAATCAGTAGGAGAGTCAGGAAAATTAATAAGGTACTCGTTTATTGATTAGGATATACTTCTGGGTATCGGTTCAACCAGCATTTTTGTGTGATCCATAAAAAATTCATGGGAGCTGAGTTTCTTTTCGCCTTTTATTCGTTTCACTTTTGAATATGTACCATCGGATTTCATGATCCATCGCTGTTGATTGTCTTTTAAATAGACATCCAGCATGAATTGCAGATAGGTTTTAAGGTAAGGGTCATCAATAGGCGCCAAAACCTCAACCCGTGCATCCAGGTTACGGTGCATCCAGTCGGCTGAACCGATATAATAAACATCTCCCCCTCTTTTATGGAAATAGTAACACCTGGAGTGTTCCAGAAATCGTCCGATAACGGAGTGAACGGTTATATGATCGCTAAGTCCTTCTTTCTGTGGAATCAACCGGCAAACACCTCTGACAATCAGGTCGATTTTCACACCTGCCTGAGACGCTTCGTACAGTTTTTGGATGATAACAGGGTCTTCAAGGCTGTTCATTTTAGCAATAATATGGGCTTTTCTGCCCTCTAAGGCTTCTTCAATTTCTATATTGATCAGCTCAATAATATTGGTTCGCAGATGTTTTGGTGCTACAAAAGCTTTTTTGAATGTTTGCTCGGGCGCATAACCGGTCAATAGATTAAACACATCTGATACATCAGAGGCTAACTCATCATCACAAGTAAAAAAGCCCAGATCTTCATACAATTGAGCTGTATCGGGATGATAGTTCCCGGTGCCTATGTGAACATATCTTCGCAATCCATCCTCCTCCTCTCTTACGACAATGGTTAGTTTAGAGTGAATTTTCAAACCGGCAATCCCATAAGAAACGTGTACGCCGGCTTTTTCCAATCGATGAGCCCAGGAGATATTTCTTTCTTCGTCAAAACGGGCTTTCAGCTCAATCAAAATGGCAACCTGTTTGTCATCCTCGGCAGCTTTAATCAAGGAGTGCATCACGGGAGAGTCGCTGGATGTTCTATATAGCGTCTGTTTAATTGCCAATACTTTCGGGTCTTTCGAAGCCTCTTCCACAAAACGTTGGGTAGATGTATCAAAGCTGTGATATGGATGGTGGACCAGAAAATCTCCTTTTTTGATCACTTCAAATATATCGGGAGATTCTTCATCTAAGGGATGATGAAATACCGGATGTAAAGTAGGTGTCCAGGGTTTTTCCTTCAGATAAGTAAAACCATCCAGTTTACAAAGTTGTGAGACATCGGCCAGGCCAATAGGCCCATCCATCTCAAAGACATACTTTTTTTCAATGTTGAGATGTTTGAGAAGGTAGTTTTTGACAATTGCAGGGGTATTTTTATCGATTTCAAGCCTCACAATCTCTGCAAAACGGCGCTCTCTCAATTCATCTTCGATCATTTCAAGCAGGTCGTCGGCTTCTTCTTCATTACGTTCAATGTCGGCATTCCTGGTGATCCTGAACACATTTGCACTCAAGACATCCACACCGGGGAAAAATTGATCCACTTTAGCGACGATTAAATCCTTCACGGATAGCAGGATTACACGATCCTTCTTTTGTTCAAGTTCAATCCAGCGCGGCCTGTTAGACGGAATTTTTATCCTTGCAAAGAGCCGTTCACCGGTTCGGGGATTTCGTAACTGTATAGCAAGAGAGCGGCTTTTATTTGAGATAAATGGAAACGGATGTGCTTCATCTACAGCAAGTGGTGTAATGATCGGATAGAGCTGACGTTCAAAGTAGTTATCTGCGGCTTCTTTCAAATCTTTCGGTAAAGCATCATATTGAAAAATTTGAATCCCTTTTTTCCTAAGCCCGGGTTCGATCTCTTCCAGATAACAACTTCTATACCGCTTGATCATTTTCAGTACTTCTTTCCGGATAGCCTGAAGCTGTTCAGCCGGAGACCTGCCGTCAACGGACAGTTCTGTAACACCCGCATGAAGCTGACGCTTGAGTCCACCGACTCTTTTTTGAAAAAATTCATCCAGATTTGAACAGACGATCCCGATGAACTTGGCTCTCTCTAAAAGAGGCAGGCCGCTATTTTCCGCTTCAGACAGTACCCGCCAGTTAAATTTCAGCCAGCTTAATTCGTAATTTTCAAAATAATCACTGCCAAAGATTTTCAAATTGCTTGGGCGATGATCTTTTTTCAAACCTTTACTCTTCAAAACCTCATTCTTCAATGGATTCGCTTCTTTTTTTCGTTTCCCTTCTTTTAGAAGTTCAATAGGATCAAATGTTCTGTAATCTTGTGAGCCGGGTAATTTCGTCATAACAAAGCTGAATCACTGTTAAATGAAAAGTTGCAATCCGAATTTATTCAATCTCAATCCGTGTTGAACCTTATACTGCAACGAAAGAATGGCTTGCAAAATTCAATGTAGGAATCAGGACTATTTTTTTGATTAACTCTATGTTAAATTTCTGATTCTTACGTTCTGCAATCCATCTTCAAGTTAAGTATTATAAGATAAATAACATTTTAACTCACACATATCGATTATTTTGAATAATCCATTGTTAAATCCCGAAGAGAAAGATCCATTGATTGAAGAAACTCTGCGTCCATCGTCATTACAGGAGTTTATTGGCCAGAAGAAGGTGATCAATAATCTTTCCATATTTATAAAAGCGGCAAAAAAAAGAGGAGAAGCGTTAGATCACGTGATCATTTCGGGTCCGCCGGGACTCGGTAAAACGACACTTGCCTATATCATTGCACATGAGATGGGGGTACAGATCAAACCGACTACAGGCCCTGTTCTTGAAAAGCCGGGCGATTTGGCCGGACTTCTGACAAATCTGGAAAAAGGGGACGTACTTTTTATTGATGAAATACACCGTTTGAACCCGGTTATTGAGGAGTATCTCTATTCGGCCATGGAAGATTACAAACTGGATATTGTGATCGACTCGGGGCCCAATGCCCGAAGTGTACAGATCGACCTGAATCAGTTTACACTGGTTGGGGCAACCACCCGAAAGGGACTTCTGACCGCTCCACTCAGAGCCCGTTTTGGTATCGATATGAGACTCGATTATTATGATGCCGAACTGTTGCAGCGTATTGCACTGAGAACCGGACAGATCTTAAAGTTTAATATCACTGAAACCGGTGCGTATGAACTGGCCCGAAGAAGCCGTGGTACTCCCCGTATTGTAAACAAACTGATTCGCAGAACCCGGGATTTTGCCCAGGTCGATGGACTGGATTCTATTGACGATAAAATTGCCGATAAAGCGTTAAATGCCCTCGATGTGGACAAAAATGGCCTGGATGATATGGATGTTCGAATACTGAAGGCGATCATCGAAAATTATAAAGGAGGTCCTGTCGGATTAGGGACACTATCAGTTGCCGTTGGTGAGGATAAGGGGACGATCGAAGAGGTTTATGAACCCTTTCTGATTAAAGAGGGTTTTTTGCAAAGAACCCCAAAAGGGCGGGTAGCCACGATGAAATCCTATCAATATCTGAAAATAGAACCGGAACAACGCACATCAGATGCCGATTCTCCCGGTCTATTCAATTCATAATTACAATTCACAGATTATCATGTTTAAAGCCTGAAATTTTCTTATTTTTTCAGGCTTATAAAATTAACATCGTATTTAAAGAAACCTATGAAAAATCTATTTACCTCAGAATCGGTATCCGAAGGACATCCGGATAAGGTATCCGATCAAATATCAGACGCTATACTGGATGCCATGCTGAAAGAAGACCCCAACTCACGTGTTGCGGTAGAAACATTGGTCACAACCGGTTTGGCAATGGTATCCGGTGAAGTACGAACCACCGCTTATGTCGATATTCAAGAGACAGTTCGCGAAGTGATCCGGGAGATCGGATATACCAAAGCGAGTTACCGGTTCGATGCAGATTCATGTGGCGTGATCTCTGCTATTCACCAACAGAGTGAAGATATTGCAAGGGGTGTTGACGAGGGTAGTGACAAAGCTCAAGGAGCCGGTGACCAGGGAATGATGTTCGGTTATGCTTCAACAGAGACAGATGCGTATATGCCTATGACGCTTCAATATTCCCATGAACTGTTAAAAAAACTGGCTCATATTCGTAAAGAGACCGCATTAATGCCATATCTGGGGCCGGACAGCAAGAGCCAGGTAACCGTGGAATATGATGAAAATAACAGGCCCATGCGTATCGATACCATTGTGATTTCTACACAACACGATGAAGGTATTGATCAGGCTCAAATCAAACAGGATGTTAAAAAGCATTTGATCTCTTCTGTGATACCGGCGGAACTGATGGACGTGAATACGATTTTACACGTGAATCCAACCGGAAATTTTGTAATCGGCGGACCACACGGTGATACAGGCCTCACGGGAAGAAAAATTATCGTGGATACTTACGGAGGCCGTGGTGCACATGGTGGCGGTGCATTCTCCGGAAAAGATGCATCCAAAGTGGATCGAAGTGCGGCTTATGCAACGCGGCATATCGCTAAAAATGTAGTCGCAGCCGGATTAGCCGGTGAAATCCTTGTTCAGGTAGCCTACGCCATTGGTGTGGCTGACCCGGTTTCAATAAACGTGAATACATATGGTACCGGAAAAGTATCCGATGCTAAACTGGCGGCTGCCATCGCGAAGGTTTTTGACCTGACACCGGCAGGCATCATCTATAGACTGGATCTGAAAAAACCCGGATTCAGAAAAACGGCTGCTTACGGACATTTTGGCCGGGATGGATTTACATGGGAGAAACTGGATTATGTAGATGCGATTGCGAACGCTGTAAAATAGTATAATAAGGGTGAGTCTAAAGCCATAAAATAAAGGCCACCGGCTTATACTCGTGTTTTAATACGATAAATAGGTTACAGACGATATTTTATAGCCCATTCTGAGAATTTCAGAATGGGCTTTTTTTATTTTTTTAAAGAGGGAATGAATAAGTAAGTTTGACCCTGAATCAATTGTTGATTGAAATAACCAAATATGGAGTTAAGCTATGAAAATAATATGTAAACTGGTGGTGATACTGGTGGTGTGTATGGCATCCGTTGTGCAGGCCCAGGATCGGCCACAGGTATTTGAAGGGGCTGAAATCATCCCGATCAGTGGTGAGCCGATTTCAAATGGTGTACTGATTGTACAAAACGGAAAAATATCGGCAGTCGGTGAAGCAGGTGCAGTATCCATTCCCCGAAATGCTGAACGTATCGATGCGACCGGTAAAGTGATTCTACCGGGTATTGTAGATACCCATTCCCATATCGGTGAAGGGGACGGCGGTGACCGCTCGGCAGCACTGCATCCCGATGTACGTATCCTGGATACGATTGACCCCAGAAGCGGCACGTTCCGAAAAGCGGTTGCGGGAGGGATTACCTCTGTGAATATCATGCCGGGATCAGGTTTGTTGATGAGCGGCCAGACGGTGTATGTAAAACCAAAACCGGCCAATACCATTGAAGAGATGTTGATCATGGTGGATGAGGAGAATGGAATCTATGGCGGTTTGAAAATGGCCAACGGTACCAATCCGTTACGTGCAGACGGATCACCCGGTACAAGAGCCAAGTCGGCCGCACTGGTACGCAATATGTATGTGGAAGCCCAGGAGTATCAAGCCAAAATAGAAGAGGCCAACGGTGATCCTGAAGAGATGCCGGCCCGAGACCTGCAGATGGAGACCCTTGTAGAGGTGCTGGAAGGAAAACGTGTGGTACATAATCACACCCACAGACACGATGATATTCTGACGGCCATACGGCTTGCGGATGAGTTTGGTTATCGATTGGTCTTGCATCATGTGAGTGAAGGGTGGAAAGTAGCCGATGAGATCGCCGCTTCCGGCTATCCGGCATCCATAATCACACTGGACTCTCCGGGGGGCAAAATGGAGGCCATAAACCTGCTGAATAAGAATGGGGCAGCACTCGAAGAGGCCGGGGCATTGGTAGCATTCCACTCGGATGATCCGATTGTCGATTCAAGATTTTTACTTCGATCGGCGATTATGGCCGTAAAAGAAGGAATGAGCCGCGAGATGGCTTTAAGAGCATTGACCATCAATGGGGCGATGATAATGGATATTGATGACCGTGTCGGTTCACTTGATGTAGGAAAAGATGCCGATTTTATCATCCTGTCGGGCGACCCGTTCAGTGTATATACCAAACTTGAGCAGACCTGGATAGATGGTGAAAAGGTCTGGGACCGTGAAAATCCGGAGGACCGTGCCTATGCAACAGGCGGTTATGAAATCTTCCGTGCGTCAGCAAACCATCACGTCCATTTGGAGGTAGAATAATGAATAACGAATTAAACAGACAAACCGGAAATATGAAAAAGTGTTGTTTAAACAGGTACAGTGGTTCTTTCTTGATCGTTACCTTGCTGTTGGTGATGGCTTTTGTCCCTCAACCGGCAGAAGCTCAGATTGCTGTTAAAGGGGAGATTGTCTACACGATGGATGGAAATCCGATTGAAAATGGTGTGGTTCTGATCAGTGACGGTGTAATTGAAAGAGTGGGATCAGCGAACAGGATTCGTATTCCATCAGACTATGAAGTGTATGAGTCGAAGGTGGTTACACCCGGGTTTATTGATGCCAGAACCGTCGTGGGTTTGGCCGGTTATTATAATCAGGAACACGACCAGGATATTCTGGAAACATCGGATGCGGTTCAGCCGGAACTGAGAGCGATGGATGCATACAACGCGCGGGAGTTTTTGGTGAATTATGTGAAGAGTAAGGGAATCACGACCATCCATACGGGCCATGGGCCCGGCGCTGTGATCAGTGGACAAACCATGATCGCCAAAACGACAGGATCAACCGTGGATGAAGCTCTTGTAGATTCAACGACGATGATTGCTGTTACGTTGGGTCCGCGGGTAAGAAGTAATTTCAGCTCACCCGGAACCCGTTCAAAATCTGTGGCTGTGTTGCGGCAGGAGTTGATTAAGGCGTATGATTTTGCTGAGAAAAGAGCCAATGGCGAAAGTCAGGATCGCGATCTGAAAATGGAAGTGCTGGCAGATCTGATCGATGGGGAGATCCAGGCACTTGTGTCGGCCAATACCGCTTCGGATATCATGACCGCACTTCGGATACAGCGTGAATTTGGTTTTCCGATGGTGCTTGAAGGGGCTGCAGAAGCGTATCTGGTGCTGGATGAAATTAAGGAGTCGGGAGTTCCCGTCATATTACATCCACCCATGATCAGGCCCAACGGCGAAGTGAAAAATGTAAGTTTAGAGACGGCCGCCAAACTGCATGAAGCCGGGATTCCATTTGCCTTTCAAAGCGGGTATGAAAGTTATGTTCCAAAAACGAGGATCGTGAGGTATGAAGCCGCGATCGCTGCAGCGAACGGACTTGGATTGGAAAACACACTCTACGCAGCGACACTGGGAGCTGCCCGGATATTGGGTGTTGATCAAAGGGTTGGTTCACTTGAACAAGGAAAAGATGCCGACCTGGTTTTGTTTGACGGAGACCCATTTGAATACCTTACCCAAGTGAATGTGGTGATTATTGATGGGAAGGTTGTGCATGTGTATGGGGAGGAGTAGATTTTAATTGGTTGGTTGATTAAAAAACTAAACAACAAAGAATCGAAATAACAAAGAAAACAAGGGGTTTCAGCCCCTTGTTTTGTTTTAAAAAAATGGTTTAAATGACATAACGCAGATATCAATATATTTGAGTTGAATTGCGTTACTGTAGTGGACAAACTATATTCATAAAACAGCAATGATTAGCTAAACTATTTTCTTGAGCTCTCAAAAACTCATATTACAACTTCGATTTGTAGGTGATCACATTTCGCCGGGCAGTTTTTCCGCGAAAGAGTTGGGGAATTTATTAATCGATTTACAAAAATCTGTCATTGCAATTGCCGGTATATCAGAAGACGTTGATATAGCGGATGATTTCAGTTTAAAAGAGATTAATGATGAATCGGCGGGGTTTCATCTATATTCAAATCAGCCTTCCATGAACGATGCTTGTATCAGGTTAATTAAAGCCATTGATCAAAAGGATTTTACGGGTCTGCCGCGCGATTCATTTGAAGGTGTAAAACAGATCTCAAAAATTACGAAAGAGAAGAAGTGTAATGCAGAGTTAAAGAGTCATACTGGTGATAAGCCCGTAAATGCCATTCTAAAACAAGAAGAGATCCTTATATTTCCGGAAGATATTCTGCTAAAGGACATCAAAGTTTTTTACGGTGAAATAACGCGGGTTGGAGGTGTGGAACCGAGAGTGCAGTTTCGATCATTTTCAGGAACCACTTACCATGCTGATGTATCGAAAGAGTTAGCTCAACGGATTGGCAATAAATTATATCAGTCTGTTAAAATGAAAGCAGAAGTGAGGTGGATTGCTACATCGGACGATTTTGAAGATATAAAAGTAATTGATGTTGAAGATTATGAAGTACAATCAAATGCCGGACTTTTTGATGAGTTGAGAGAGACATTGGGGAGTTACTCTGATAAGTACGGATCGGACTTGAAAGGGTTAATAAATGACTAACTGTTTTGGCGAAATCAAAAATTGTCTGTCTTGATAACAACATTACTGCATTTGCATTAAGAGAAGATGCTCACCCTGATGATAGAGACAAAGTAAAAAAAGCAAGAGCCCTTCTCCAATATCTTGACGAGCAAAAAAAAATAATACTACTTCCAACACCGGTGATTACCGAATGTTTAGTGCCGGTTGAAGTGCATGCAAGAGAGAGTGTTCTAAAAGTAATCAACAAGTTCATGATTGGTGCATTCGATCTGGCTGCATCCATTAAGTGTGCTGAGATGATGCATGCGATTACACCTACTGAAAAAGAATTCAAAGAAGAGAGTGGAAT